>JANOEW010000228.1:0-2755 GCA_031413475.1 Amaricoccus sp. | reverse complement strand
CACCCGCTCCAGCAGGAAGCACATCTCGCTGACCGGCGCGCGATAGCTCATGGACCCCCGGGGCGCGGCGTTCTCGCTTTCGGCGCGGACCGGATGCCGCTAGTCAGGGTCTCGCCGCCTGCGCTCGAACCTAGGCGAGCGGGCGGGCGAGGACAAGCGAGACGCCGCGTCACATGAACGGGCCGAACACCGTGACCCTTTCGGGCAGCGCCCGCGGGCTGCGCGCCGCGGCGGCGCTGCTCGCGGCGGGCGAGCTCGTCGCCTTCCCCACCGAGACGGTCTACGGGCTCGGGGCCGACGCGCGGCTCGACCGGGCGGTCGCCGGCGTCTTCGCGGCCAAGGGACGGCCGGCGTTCAACCCGCTGATCGTGCACGTGCCTGACCTGGCCGCCGCCGAGGCGCTCGCGGTCTTCGACGCGCCGGCGCGCGCGCTCGCCGCGCGGTTCTGGCCCGGACCGCTGACGCTGGCGTTGCCGCGCCGCGCCGCGGCGGGGCTCTCGGACCTCGCCACCGCCGGCCTCGGCACCGTGGCGCTGCGTGTGCCGGCGCATCCGCTGGCGCTGCGCCTGCTGGCGGCCTTCGGCGGACCGCTGGCGGCGCCGTCGGCGAATCTCTCCGGCCGGGTCAGCCCGACCACACGGGCGCATGTGCTCGACGGGCTCGACGGTCGGATCGCGGCGGTGCTCGACGGCGGGCCCTGCCAAGTCGGGCTCGAGTCGACCATCGTCGGCTTTCCGGAGGGGCGCCCGACGCTGCTGCGCCTCGGCGGCGTGCCCGCGGAGGCGATCGAGGCGGCGCTCGGCCGCGCCCTCGCCGCGCCTGAATCCGCGCCCGAAGTCGGCGCGGTCATCGCACCGGGACAGCTCGCCTCGCACTACGCGCCGCGCGCGGCCTTGCGGCTCGACGCCGCTGGGCCCGAACCCGACGAGGCCTGGCTGGGCTTTGGCCCCGGCGCTGCGGCGCGGCCCGCGCTCAACCTGTCGACGGCAGGCGATCTGACCGAGGCGGCGGCGAATCTGTTCACGCATCTGCGCGCGCTCGACGCGCTGGCGACGGCGGCGGGCCTCGCCCGCATCGCGGTCGCGCCGATCCCGGAGACCGGACTCGGCCGCGCCATCAACGATCGCCTGCGCCGGGCCGCCGCTCGCTGATCCGCCACGCATGACCTCGCTACTCGCCAAACTCCAACGAAAAAATTAATTGACACGAATCGCGATTGGTCGCACGCCTTAATCAAATCAAATATCATCGGCGGGGTAATATGAAATTTGCCGAAATCGATCCGTTTGACCCCGACAAAAATCCTCTCGCTCCGGGCGGCCTTCGAGTTGCGTATCTCGACGGCGCTACTGCTATAGGTCTTGGGCTCAGCTACTCAGCGCTGATAGCGGAGCAACAGTACTTGACGACTGACGAGCTAGAGGCCGATCTAGCGGTCGAGATGTCGGCGTATCAGGCTCTCTTTAGGTCGCAAGCCAGCTACTTTCGGGTCGTCACCAACGACTTCATCCAGATGTGCGCCGACGCGTCGAACTTCGCGGCGCTGAACAAGGCCTTCACCGACACCGCCCACCAGGAGATCGTCGGCGCGGCGGCCGATCCTGCAAACCGCGAAGCCGTCGTCGACTTGTTCGACGCGCTCGCGGACCAGGCCGGGGTGATCTCGACCGACCTGGTCGCCTTCGACACCCATCTGCGGTTTCTGAAGAACAATCTCGCCCGCAACAGCGCCTCTCTCGACGCCGCGCTCGCGGCGGCGATCGTCCAGATCGGCAAGGAGGCCGCGACGGCCCAGGCCGAAATCGACCGCCTGACCAAGGCGATCGACGAGGATGTCGCCGGCATCGTCAAGGGCGCGAACGAAGCGGGCGACGCGGTCAACGACCTCTTCGTCGGCATCATCACCCAGTTCGCCAAGGCCGCCGGCGACACGCCGAAGCTGCCCAAAACCGACGACAAGCCAAAGACGGACGACAAACCAAAGGCCGACGACAAACCAAAGACCGACGACAAGCCGAAAGCTGATTCGCCCAAGGCCGACGACAAGCCGAAAACCGACGACAAGCCCAAGACCGACGCCACGGCGCCCAAGCCCGCGGCGGCCGCCGCGACTCCGAAGAAGGACGAGGTTCCGTCCGGCGAATTCGCGGTCAAATCCATCAAGGCGTCGAGCGCCGGCGTCGCGAAATACTCCACCGCGGCGCGCAAGCTGGAACTCGACAACGTCGCCCTCGCCGCCGCCTACCAGCACCTGGCGGCGATAAGTCCCCTGGTGGCGGTCGCCAAGTCCTGCCAGGCCCAGAAGAACCTCTTCAACGGCGCGCTCGCCCAGACCGCCGCCGCGCTGGCCGAGCTCAAGACGCAATGGGACCAGCGGCGGCAGAACCTAACCGCCGCCTCGCTGACCGCCTCAGGCCTCAACGATAAGGGCGAGGCCAAGGCCCTGGGCCGTCTCGCCGAGGGCGGCACGACGCTCTGGACCGGCGTCGACAATGAAATCAACGCGATCAAACGCGCGCTGACCGGATCAGGCGGTCTGCCCGGCGCCTAATACCCCAGCCTGAGCCTCGCAAACCTTCGCACAACCCAAAGGAACGAGCCATGCCCGACGACAGCGACAATGATTCCTTCGCCGCCACGGATATCTCCAAAGCCACCATCGACCAGAACTCTGTGGGCCTGCGGATCCAGGGCTACTGCAACACCGTGCTCGAACAGCCCGAATGCGACTTCCACACCGCGGTGAACACGACCC
>JANOEW010000227.1:0-1680 GCA_031413475.1 Amaricoccus sp. | reverse complement strand
GTGCCCATCGTCTGCCAGTAGTTGAGGCCGAGCGCGTAGCCGGCCGAGACCTGGCCGCGCGAGATCGACTGGATGCCGGCGCGCATGATCTCGGAGTAGTACGCCGCCTCGAACATGGTGAACGTGATCACCGACGAGGCGAAGGCGCCGACCCGGATCGGCTGCGACAAGCCGGTGATCCAGGCGCCGATGTAGGGCACGAGGAAGTAGAACCAGAAGATGACGAGCAGCAGCGGGATCGACCGCATCAGGTTGACGTACCCCGTGGCGACGGTCGCCAGCACCTTGAACGACGACAGCCGCATCATCGCGAGCAGCGTGCCGAACACGATGCCGCCGAGCGCCGACATCGCCGTCAGCGTGAGCGTGAAGGTCATCCCCTCGCGGAAGAGGTAGCCGACGCTCCGCTGGATGACGTCGAAGTCGAAGTCGCCCATCAGTGCCCGCCTCCGCCGACCGCCACCGGGCCGATGAAGCCCGGGACCGCGATGCTCTTCTCGAACTTGCGCATCAGCGTGACCACGGTGAGGTTGACGACGATGTAGATCAGCGTCGCCGCGGTGAAGGCCTCGAACACCTGGAACGTGAACTCCTGCATCGAGCGCGCGGCCGCCGTCAGCTCGATCAGCCCGATGGTCAGCGCCACCGAGGTGTTCTTGATGATGTTCATCGTCTCGCTCGTGAGCGGCGGGAGGATGATCCGGTAGGCCATCGGCAGCAGCACATAGCGGTAGGCCTGCGGCAGCGTGAGGCCGAGCGCGGTGGCGGCCATCATCTGCCCGCGCGGGAGCGCCTGGATGCCGGCACGCACCTGCTCGGCGACGCGCGCCGAGGTGAAGAGGCCGAGCCCGATGACGGCCGGAACGAACGAGCCCCAAGGCGGCGGCATCTGCTTGAGCGCGTCGCCGAACGCCTTCGGCAGCACCTCGGGCAGCACGAAGTACCAGAGGAACAGCTGGACGAGGAGCGGGATGTTGCGGAACAGCTCGACGTAGGCGTTGCCGAGGCGCACCGCCCACTTAAGCGGCGTCGTGCGGATCACGCCCACGATCGAGCCGACGACCAGCGCGATGATCCCGGCGAACAACGCTGCGAGGAGCGTCCAGCCGAGGCCATGGACCAGCGTCATCATCCACGTCTGCTGCCCATCCGCAGACGTCTGAAAGAGGATGCCCCAGTTCCAGTTGTATTTCACCGCCGCCCTCCCCTGGCGTTGGCGGGCGCACGTCGACATGCGCCGGCGCGGCGGCATCGCCGTCGCGTCACCCGACTATAACAAACAAAACGGGGAGCCGAAGCTCCCCGTCTTTCGCCGCGAACCGGCCCGGTGCGCCAGCCGGCGGACTTCGACTACTTGTAGTTCGCCGGGTCGCCGCTCGACGCGGGGTTCGCCAACGCGCGCGCGAGTTGCGGGCTCATCGGCACGTTCATCGTGATGCCCTTCGGCGGGATCGCCTTGAGGAACCACTTGTCGTAGAGCACCTTCATCTCCGGGCTCTTGTAGAGCGCCGCGGTCGCGCCGTCGACCACGCGGCGGAAGCCCGCGTCGTCGCGCGGGATCATCGCGCCGTAGGGCTCGACCGTGTAGGCCTCGCTGCCGACCATGTAGTCGGCGGGCGCCTTCGAGCTCGCGACCAGGCCGTAGAGCAGGATGTCGTCCATGAAGAACGCGACCGCGCG
>JANOEW010000226.1:0-4434 GCA_031413475.1 Amaricoccus sp. | reverse complement strand
GGCGCCGCCGAGCGCGTCGATGCGGTCGATGAGCGCGGGCAGTTGCTCGGCGGCGACACGAATGGCGTCCGCGGCCTGGTCGGCCGAGGCCAGCGTGTTGTTGACGTTCGTCACCGCGCCGCCCTCGCGAAGTTCGCCGATCAGGAGGCGCACCTGTTCGAGGGATTGCGCGAGTTCGTCGGGCACGCGCCCGATGCCCTCGGTGGCGAGCAGCGCGTCGGCGGAGTCGAGGGTGACGGTCGCGGAGGTGACCAGCTGGTCGAGCGGAAGCTGCTCGACGCGCGCCGACAGAGCGCGCAGGTTGTCGATGAGCTCGGGCAGGCCGGCGGAGGCGGTGTCGACGTTCGCGGCGGCGCGCTCGGCCGCCTGGACCGCCTTGGCGATCTCGGCCCCGAGGTCGGCGGCGCGCAAGTCGTCGGTGAGCTGGCGCAGCGAGGCCAGCGCGGCGTTGACGTTCGCGACCGAGCCGCCTTCGCGCAGGTCGGAAATCAGGCCGCGCGCCTGGTCGAGCGCGGCGTCGACCGAGCCGGGGAGCGCGACGGCAGTGTCGCTGCGCACCAGCGCGTCGATGCCGTCGACGGTGCGCGTCGCCGAGGCGACGAAGTCGTCGAGCGGCAGGGCGCGGGCCTCGCCGGCGACAGCGGACACCTGGTCGATCAGCGCGGGCACGCCGTCGGCGGCGACGCCGAATTTCTCGATGGTGACCCGGGTGGTGTCGATGGTCCGGGCGAGCGCGGTCATCAACTCCTGGGTTTCGACCTCGGCGACGACGGCCTGGATCGAGGCGAGGGTCGCGCCGATCTGGGCGGGCGTCTCCTTGATGCCGCTCTCCTCGACCACCTCGCGGATGTCGGCGATCAGCGCGCCGAGGTTGGCGGGAGCCTGGCGGAAACCCTCTTCGCTGACGATCGCGTTCACGTTGGCGAGCAGCGTGGTGAAGGTCTCCATCAGCTCCTCGATCGGGAGTGCGGTGAGGCGGTTCATCACCCCCTCGGCCGAGGCCGCGAGCCCGGAGGTCTCGGAGGGCGCGCTCGGGATCACCGGCAGCGGCTGGGCGTCGCGGAGCAGCGCGGCGGGCGCCGCCTCCGGCAGCTCGGCGAGGTCGACGTGGAGCGCCTGCGACAACAGGCCCGAGCTGGCGAGCTGGGCGCGCAGGCCGCCGTCCACCAGCCCCGCAAGCAGGTCGAGGCCGGCCTCGGCGGGGTCGCCAACGTCCTCGGGCACGCCGAGGCGTTGCGGGATCACCGCGAGGGTGACGCGCATCTGCAGCTGCGGACGATCGCCGACGCGGATGATGACGGGCTGGAACGCGGTGACCTCGCCGACGGTGACGCCGCGAAACTCGACCCTGGCCCCAGGCTGGAGGCCGCTGACCGATGCGTCGAAGAAGGCGTTGAGGCTGACGCGGGCGCCGGGCAAATCTTCGATCACGTTCTGCCGCGCGACGGTTTCGGAGGCGTAGAGCTCGAAGACGTGGCCCGTCGCGACCGGTTCGAGGTCGGAACCGACCTGGGCGAAGCCGATGCCGCCCTGGACCAGCGCCGCCAGGCTCTCGACGTTGAACGAGGCCCCGCCGGCGCCGAGGTTGATCGAGAAGCCGGAGGCGTTCCAGAACCGCGCGCCCTCGGTCAGGAAGGCGTCGTAGGGCGCGTTGACGAAGAGATCGACCAGCACCTCGCCCGCTTCGGTGAGTTCGACGTTTTCGACCTTGCCGACCGGGATGCGTTTGAACAGCACCGGCGCTCCGACCGCGATCGAGCCGCCATCGGTGGCGCGCAGCCGCACCCGCAGACCGGGCTGGTCGCCGGGCGTGAGCGGCGGGCGCGGCAGCGCGGTGAAGCGCTCGACCCGCGGGCCGGGCTCACCGTCCCAGAAGGTCTCGATGTAGACGCCGGAGATCACCGTCTCGATGCCGGACACGCCCTGCGTCGAGACCGACGGGCGCACCACCCAGAAGGTCGCGCTGTCGTCGAGATAGCGCGCCATGGTCTTTTCAATTCGCGCGGTGGCGACGACATTCTTCAGGTCGTCGGTGAAGGCGAGGGTCTCGACCACGCCAATGCTGACGTCGCGAAAGCGGATCGTCGTCTTGCCGGCCTCGATGCCCGCAGCGCTGTCGAGCACGATGTCGATCGTGGGGCCGCGGTCGGAGTAGCTGCGCCAGGCGACGAACAGCGAGATGGCGAGCGCGATGAGCGGCATCAGCCAGACCGCGGAGATGCGCCGCGACCGGGGCTCTGCCTTCGGCGTTTCGATGACCGGGTCGTGGGGCGCGGCGTCAGGCATCAGCGTCGGTTTCGCGTTCCGTGCTGTCCCAGATCAGTCGGGGGTCCATAGCCTGCGCCGAGAGCATGGTAAAGGCGACCGACAGCGCGAAAAACACCGCCGCCGGGCCGGGGTCGATCGAGGCGAAGAAGCCCATCTGGATCAGCGCGGCCAGGATCGCGACAACGAAGACGTCGACCATCGACCAGCGACCGATGAACTCGACCGCCTCGTAGAGATGCATCCGCGCGTGGACCGAAATCGGCAGCGGGAACTGGATCGAGAGCGCGAGCAGCACGATGATGCTGAACTTCGAGACCGGGATGACGATGCTGGCGAGGAAGACCACGGCGGCGATCAGGTAGGCGCCGTGGTGGGTGAGATCGATCACGCCGCCGAGGATGGTCGAGTCGAGCCGCCGGCCGGTGATGGTGGTGACCATCATCGGCAGTGCGTTGGCGGGAACATAGGCGATCAGGCCGACCGCGAGCCAAGCCCAGACCCGCTGCAGGCTGCGAGGGAAGCGGCTGTGCAGCGTCGCGTGGCAGCGCGGGCAGGCATGGTCGCCCACCGGCGAGACCATGCCGCAGCCGCGGCAGCCGACCAGCCCCGCCTTGCGGGCGGTCAGGGTCGGCGGGTGCGTTCGAGCGTGCGCCATATGGACCATTCGCAGAGGCTGGCGCCCTCGAGGACGACGAGCAGGACGATGAAGGCCAGCGCCCAGAAGGCCGGGCCGAGCGTGACGCTGGCCATGCCAGCGACCTTCACCAGCGCCACCACCACGCCGATGATGAAGATCTCGGCCATCGACCAGGGCTTGAGCGCCCCGGCGAGGCGGAATGCGCCGGTGGCGCCGGGCGCCGGCGGTCGGCCGAGGCGGAGCGGCAGGATGACGTAGGTCAGCGCGAGGGCGCGGATCAACGGGATCACGACGATGAGCAAGCCGACCGCCAGCGCCAGCGGGATCATCGGACCGCTGGAATAGGCGAGGGCGGCGTCGAGCACCGAGGCGTTGCGCTTGATGCCGAAGGTCGAGAGTTCGAGGAACGGGAACAGCACCGCGGCGACCATCAGGATCACGCTGGCGAAGGCGGTCGCGAGCGTGCGGTCGAGCGCGCCGGGGCGGTTGGTCATCAGCACCGCGCCGCAGCGGCCGCAGCGCAGCCGGCCGCCCGGGGGCGGCTCGACGCTGCGGTTGAGCGCGTCGCAATGCGGGCAGGCGACCAGGGCCGCGAGATCGCCTATGTCGGATGTGCGGGCGGCGACGGTCGCGGCGGCGGGGCGGACAGCTTCGGCCATCCGGTGCATGTAGGCCGATCGGGGCCCAGGCGAAAGGGCGCCGCGCGACCGCGCGTCACCCCGGCGACAGGCCGCGCAGCCGCTCGGACCGCCGCCGCAGCAGTTCGAGCACGGTCAGCATCGCGATCGAGATCACCACGAGAATGGTGGCCACCGCGAGGATCGCCGGGGAGATCTGCTCGCGGATGCCGTTCCACATCTGCCGCGGGATGGTCTGCTGGTCGTGGGCGGCGACGAAGAGCACGACCACCACCTCGTCGAAGGAGGTGACGAAGGCGAACAACGCGCCGGAGATCACGCCGGGCATGATGAGCGGCATGGTGACGCTGAAGAACGTCTTGGTCGGCGAGGCGCCGAGGCTGAGCGCGGCGCGGTTCAGCGACTGGTCGAATCCGACGAGGGTCGCGGTGACGGTAATGATGACGAAGGGGATGCCCAAGGTGGCGTGGGCGAGGATGACGCCGACATAGGAGTTGGCGAGGCCGGTGGCCGAGTAGAAGAAGAACAGGCCGGTGGCGGTGATGATGATCGGCACGATCATCGGCGAGATCAGGATCGCCATGATCGCGCGGCGGTACGGCATCTCGGGCCGTGACAGGCCGAGGGCCGCCACGGTACCGAGCACGGTGGCGAGGATCGTCGCGAAGAAGCCGATGATGATCGAGTTCTTGGCCGCGTTGATCCAGGCGGCGTTGGTCCAGGCGTCGGCCCACCAGGCGGCGTCGCGGGGCGCGTCGGGGTTGGTCATGCCCATGGTCAGCAGCGTGTCGTACCAGCGCAGCGAATAACCGGCGGGGTCGAAGCGCAACATCTTGTCGGTGAAGGTGAAGTAGGGCTCGGCGTTGAAGCTGAGCGGGATGACGATCAGGA
>JANOEW010000225.1:0-3564 GCA_031413475.1 Amaricoccus sp. | reverse complement strand
GGCGGCGGCGGCCCCAGACCTTGATGGTCTCGGGCTTCTCCCCGACGAACGGCTTGCCGTGGCTCTCGATCTTCACGCCCCACGGCTGCAGCACCAGCACCGGCGCCCTTCCCGGGGTGAGCTGGAACTCGATCGAGCGCGGGCCGGCCTTCTCGCGGTGGCGCTTGAGGTGCGCGAGCACGGAATAGACGGCGTCGATGCTCAGCTCGACCTCGCGCGACGGCATCCCCGGGATCATTCCGCTGCGCGCGGTCAGGCGGGACGGCGACCAGATCGCGCTCTACACCGCGAACGGCGGCGCGTTGCTCGACGGCCGGGTCTGGGAGCTTGCGTTCACCCAGGGCCCGAACGTCATCACCCCCGACATGACCCTCGGCGCGCCGCTCGGCGGCCTGATGCAGGACCAGGGCGCCGCAGGCGGACCCGTGGCGATCACCGCGGGAACCGGCGCCGGACTGATGGACGGCGGCTCGCTCGGCGCGCTGTTTGCGACCCGCGACCGGGTCGTGCCCGAGTTCGACGCCGAGATGGACCGCTATGCCGGCGAGCTGATCGCCCGGTTCCGCGACCTGATGCCTGCGGCGGCACTCGACGCAGCGGGCGACGGCCTGTTGGTCGACGCCACGCCCGGCCCGCTCATCGGTCTCGCCGGGCGGATCGCGGTCAACGCCTCGGTCGATCCGACCCAGGGCGGCGCGCCGTGGCGGCTGCGCGACGGGCTGGGGGCCGCCTCGCCGGGGGACGAGGGATTCGGCGCCTACCTCCAAAGCCTTGCCGACGCTATGTCGACCGCCCGCGCACCGGCGGGCTGGGTCTCGCAGAACGCGGCCAATGACGCGGCGACCATGGCGTCCGAGATCGCCTCGTTCTTCGCCGGCCGGTCGGCGCGCAGCGACGAGGCACAGGCCTACCTGACGTCGCGCCAGATCGTGCTCGCCGACAGCGAGGCGAACGCGATCGGGGTCGACACCGACAATGAACTGCAGGCGCTGATCCTCGTCGAACAGGCCTATGCCGCGAACGCCCGGGTGATGTCGGTGATCGATGGGCTCCTCAAGCTGCTGCTGGAGTGACGTGATGAAGCTCAACACCGCCTCCGACCTCGCGCGGCTGCAAATGTTGCAGCGCCAGGCGTTCACCACCCGCGCCGCGCTTGACGCCGCCGCGATCGAGATGACCACGGGCGAAAAATCCAGCCGCTTCGAGGCCACGGGCGGCAACCTGACCCGCCTGTTTGCGCTGGAACGCGCGCTCGAGCGAAACAAGGTGTTCGCCGACACCACGGCGCTCAGCGATATGCGGCTCGACATCATGCAGGAGAGCTTCGGCCGCATCCTCGCGCCGGTTGAGGATCTCGCGCTCGACCTCGGAACCGCCGTGGGCCTGTCGGACCTCGCCGCGGGCCGCATGCACGCGGCGACGGCGCGGCGCGCCTTTACCGATGCCGTCGGAGTGCTCAATACCCGGGTCGCGGGCCAGGCGCTCTTCGCCGGCGTCGCCACCGATCGCGCCGCGCTGGCGCCCGCTGATGACATTCTCGCGGAACTCGACGCGCTCGCGGCGGGCGCCGCCACCGCCGCTGACGCGATCACGGCGATCGAGGCCTATTTCGCCACGGGCGGCGACTTCTTCACCAACGGCTATGTCGGGTCCACCACCGACCTCAGCGCCGTCGAAATCGGCGACGGCGCGCGGCTCGACTATGCGGTGCGCGCCGACGACGCCGAGCTCGTCGCGGTGCTGCGCGCTCAGGCGCTGGCGGCGGTGGTCGACGGCGGGGCCTTCGCCGGCGACGCCGCGGCCCAGCTCGAACTGCTCGGCGCCTCCGGCCAGCGCATGCTCGAGGCGCGCGAGGGCATGCTCGCCTTGCGCGGCCGCGTCGGCGTCTCGCAGAACACCATCGAGCGCGCCCGCGCCGAGCGGGTCTCCGAGCGCGACGCCTTCGAGCTCGCCCGCTCCGCGATCGTGGCGACCGACCCGCTCGCGGCGGCCTCGACCTACCAGACGCTGCAGGTCCAGCTCGAATCGATCTTCACCGTGACCTCGCGGCTCGCTTCGCTGCGCTTTACCAACTTCCTGCGCTAAGGGCCGCGATGCGCCGTCCTCTCGTCGCCCTCGTCGCTCTGCTGGTCCTTTGGTTCGGCGGGCTCGCCGGGCCGCTTGCCGCCGCCCCCGCCCGGATCAAGGACCTCGTCGATCTCGACGGCGTGCGCGGCAACGACCTGCTCGGATATGGTCTGGTGGTCGGGCTGAACAACTCGGGCGACTCCTTGCGCAATTCGCCGTTCACCGAGGACGCGATCGTCAACATCCTCGAACGCCTCGGGGTCAACGTCACCGGCGAGCAGATCCGCGCCCGCAACGTCGCGGCCGTTCTGGTCACCGCCGCCCTGCCGCCCTTCGCGCGGGCCGGATCGCAGATCGACGTCACCGTCTCGGCGATCGGCGACGCACGCTCGCTGATGGGCGGCACGCTGGTGATGACACCGCTCAACGCCGCGGACGGGCAGATCTACGCGGTCGCCCAGGGCTCGATCATCGCCGGCGGCATCGTCGCCGAAGGGATCGCGGCGAGCGTGACGCAAGGCGTGCCGACCGCAGGCCTGATCCCGTCCGGCGCCCGGGTCGAGCTTCCACAAACAATAGCCAATGAACTCCCCCCTCACTTCCTTTGTTCGGGCGCTTTCGCGGGTCATCGTGCCAGTCGGCATCGTGGCCGCGCTCGCCGGCACCGTGGGCGGTCTGCTGGAACGCAAAGCGGACCAGCGCCGGCCTTGAGTCATCAGCGGACGCGGCTCAGGACCAAATCTTCTTCCACCACTTCGCCACGGGATCGACATCGATCTCGCGGGCTTTTTCCACGGCCTGCTCGACCGCATCGCGGACCACATCGGCGGAATGCGCGTAGGCTTTCTTGCCCCGCTTCGCGCCGCTGGAGAGGATCCCGCGAATTTCGTTGAGCGCTTCCTGCCACGGTTCGCGTTTCGGCGCGGGCTCGACGTAGCGCGTCAGCAGTCCGATGGCGAAACCGATGCCGAATGCGGTCAGCACGGCGGGCACGGGGTTGGCGCGGATACGGTTATCAGTCTCGCGCAGCAAATCCTGCGCACGGTCTTTGGCGTCCTGGGTGTTCATAGAATGCGGGGATACGGCACGGAGCCGCTCACGGTTTTTGTTTCTTCTCAAATTCCTCGTAAAGCTTCACCACCCCGAGCACGAGCAGGAGCGGTCGCGCGAGCGCCAAGGCCAGCCGCACGAGCGCGCCGAGCACGCGGCCCACGGGAAACACCGTGAGCAGCACGCCCGCGAGCAGCGCGAACCCCACGGCTTTGGCCGGGTCTTCCCGGATAAACTGCTGCGTGCGGTCGTTCAGATCTTCGACGGTCTTCTGCCAGTCGCAGCAGCCGGTGAAGCGCGGAGATTCGTTCGGTTCTTCCATAGTGATGACTGCGGGGATGCGTTTTGCTTGCACTCCAATGTCTGGCAACATGCTACCTCTTGCGCGCCCACCGACATATCGCCTGCCCGCGGCGCGACGGATGCCTCGGGCGGCGCGAAATAACC
>JANOEW010000224.1:0-2090 GCA_031413475.1 Amaricoccus sp. | reverse complement strand
GCCGAAACCGCGCATGAGGTCGCGCATCCGCACCGTCTCGGTGAGCACGTCGTCGAACAGCGTGCCCATGTAGTCCTGGTGCACGTATTCGAGCGACAGGAAGCCGTCGTAGCCGGCGACGACGAGGCGTTCGACGAGAACGCCGAAGTCGATCACACCCTCGCCCCACTTCGCCTGCAGCGCCCCGGGGCGGGCCTGGCGCAGATGCACGTGCGCGGCATGGGGGATCAGCGGTTCGATCTCGGCCTGGGTGAAGCCCATGCAGACGAAATGCGCGAGGTCGAGCGTGAGCGTCAGGCCGGGGACCGCCTCGAGGAAGGCGAGGGTGCGGGCGGGGCTGTCCAGCAGGCTGCCGACGTGCGGCTCGACGGTCAGCGCGATCCCGCGCGCCGCGGCGGCGGGGAGCATCGCGCGCAGCGCCGCGGCCGCCGCTTCGGTCTGCGCCGCGCGAGACGCGCCGGGGCCCATCACGCCGGGCAGGACGAACAGGCTGGGCGCGCCGATCTCGGCCGCGAAGCGCAACACGGCGTCGAACTCGGCATGGTTGCGGGCGCGCGCCGCGGAGTCGGACAGCGGGCGCTCGTGCGGCGTGGCGCCGAACAGCCAGTAGAGGTTGGCGACCGACAGCCCCAGCGGCCGCAGCGCCTGCGCCGCGGCGACCGGATCGGCGAGGACCGACGCGCGGTCGAGCGCCGGCCGGTGCAGCAGTCCGAGGTCGATATGCCCGACGCCGATCGCCCGCAGCACGGCCGCGGCCTCGGCGAGGGTAAGCGCGGGGAAGGACCAGGACGTGCCGGACAGGCGCATGCTCTCCCCTCCCAGGCCAGCCACGCGGCGCGCGGAGGCCGCATCTCGGATTGACACGAATCGGGGCGCGTGCGCAAGTGGTCAGGCCACTTTGAGAATGGCAGCACGAGACGCCCGCCCGATCGGGCCCACGCCAAGGGAGATCGACCAGATCATGACACGCCGGACCGTATCCTCGATCGCGCTCGCCTGCGGGCTCGCCGCCGCGGGCCTCGCCCAGGCCCAGACGCCGCCGATCATTCCCGAGAAGGGCAAGGAGGCCAACATGGTGCTCCTGCCGAAATTCCTCGGCATCCTGCCGTTCGACCAGGCTAACGCAGGCGCGCAGGAGGCGCACGCCGAGCTCGAGAACCCGGGCGAGCTGCTCTACACCGGCCCGACTCCGGAGAATTCGGTAGCCGGCCAGATCGAGATCGTCACCACGGCGACCTCGCAGGGCCAGAACGTGGTGATGCTGTCGAACAACGCCGGCGAGCAGATCGTGCCCGCGGCGACCGCGGCGCAGGCGGCGGGCACCAAGGTCGTGACCTGGGACAGCCCGATCGCCTCGGCCGAGGGCGAGAGTCTGTTCGTCGCCCAGGTCGACTTCAACGACATCGGCGTCGTCATGGCAGACATGGCGCATTCGATCCTCGGCGGGACCGGCCAGTTCGCCATCCTGTCCGCCACCCCCGACGCCGCCAACCAGAACGCCTGGATCGCGGCGATGAACACCGCGCTCGAGGGTGAGAAATACGCGGGCCTCGAACTGGTCGACACCGTCTACGGCGACGACCAGTCCGAAGTGAGCTACAATCGTGCCCTCGCGCTCGTCGACCAGCACCCCGACCTCGGGCTGATCATGGCCCCGACCTCGGTCGGCATCGTCGCCGCGGCCAAGGCGATGCAGGACGAGGGCCTGTGCGACAAGGTCAAGGTCTCCGGCCTCGGCGTGCCGGCCGAGATGGTCACCTACACCATGGGCGGCTGCGCGCCCGAGTTCGCGCTGTGGTCCTTCATCGACCTCGGCTATCTGACCTACTACACGAGCTACCTGCTCGCGACCGGCCAGATGAAGGGCGAGGAGGGCGAGACCTTCGAAGCCGGCCGCATGGGCCCCTACACCATCGAGAAGGACCCCACCCGCGACGCCGGCCTGCGTGTGCTGATGGGCCCGTTCACCGTCTACACCACCGAGAACGTCGAAGCCGCGTCCAAGTGACCCGTCCCGGGGCCGGCCCCGCGCCGGTCCCACGCACCCGCCCGGCCGGCCGGGCGGCGGGCCCCCGGACCCGGCCGGGGCG
>JANOEW010000223.1:0-2115 GCA_031413475.1 Amaricoccus sp. | reverse complement strand
GGGCTCGGTGCTGATGTTTGGCGGCGGCGTGAAGCGCGGTTACGTCCATGGAAAAACCGCGGACGAGCGCCCGTGCAAGGCGATCGAGAACCCCGTGAGCATCATGGACCTGCACCAGACGATGTATCACTGCCTCGGGATCGACCCGGAGACGCATTACAATATCGAGGCCCGCCCCTTCTACACGACGCCCGATGGCAAAGGCGTGGCGGTGAAGGAACTGCTCGCCGCGGGCTGAAGTGCCCACCGGCCGGTCGTTTCTATTGAGTGCGCGGCCTTGGCCACCTTGATAGAGTCGTCACTTCCTGTCTCCCGATGATGAATCCTTCACAAAGAATTGCCGGTGCGCTCCTCGCGGCCGTCGCGTTTTTCGCCGAGCCACGTGATGCGCGGGGCGCCGAAGCCGATCCGCCGACGCTGCGCGCGCTGATCGTTGGCGGCGGTCCGGATGAGGCCTCCAATGCCGCTCAGATCGAAAGTCACGCGCGCTTTGTGCTCCAAACCCTGCCGACCACGTGCCTGCGCCGCGTTCTTTTTGCGGATGGAAAACCAAAGAATACCAGCGTCACCTACGCCGACCTGCGCGACAACGCCCTTGCCCGGCGTGCTCTCGCGGTGCTCCTGCCCGATGACAATCTCGACCCGGATAATCTCAACCGCGTTCCCGCCGGCGGGCTGACCGCGGGCACCGCGTACGCCGCCTCCAAGGGCGCGCTTACCTCGCTCACCTTCTCGCTGGCGCGCGAGCTCGCGCCCTTCGGCGTCACGGTGAACGGCATCTCGCCGGCCTACGTGAAGACGCCGATGGTGACCGAGCAGCTCACCGAAGCACAGCGCCAGGCGCTGGTGGCGCAGATCCCGGTCGGCCGCTTCTGCGAACCGGAGGAATTCGCGCACGTCGTGCGCTTCCTCGTCTCGCCCATGTCGGGCTTCATCACCGGCGAGATCGTCGACCTGAACGGCGGACTGGTGATGGACTGAGCATGGCGGCGGGCAAGCCACTCGGGGGCAAGGTTGCGTTCGTGCCGGGCGGCTACGGCGGCATCGGCGCCGCGGTCTGCCGCGGGCTGGCCGCGGCGGGCGCCAAGGTCGTGGTCGCCGGGCGCGACGGACGCAAGGCGAAAGCGCTGGCGAAAAAACTCGGGCGCGGTGCGCGCGGCATCGAACTCGACGTGCAGGACGTGCCCGCGATTCGCCGGGCGGTGGATGCCATCGGCCGCATCGACCTGCTGGTCAATTGCGTCGGCGTGCAGCGCGAGGAAGCCCTGCTCGAGGTGAGCGAGGCGGCGTTCGACGAGGTGCATCGCACCAACCTGAAGGCCGCGATGTTCCTCGCGCAAGCCGTGGCGCGGCGCCAGATCGCCGGCCGGCGCGGCGGGCGCCAGGTGCATCTGCTCTCGGTGCGCGCGCAGCTCGGCCTGCAGGGGCGCGGCTACTCGGCGTACGCGAGCTCCAAGGGCGGGCTGGTCATGCTGGTGAAGCAGCATGCGGCGGAACTCGCGCGCCATGGCATCTGCGTGAACGGTGTCGCGCCGACGGTGGTGCGCACCGAGATGGGCGCGCACTGGCTGAAGAACCCGAAGACGCGGCGCTGGCTGAAAGAGCGGATTCCGCTCGGCCGCGTCGCGGAGCCGGGCGACGTCACCGGCGCGGTTCTGTTCTTCTGCTCGCCGGCCTCAAGCTATGTCACCGGGCAGATCCTCTACCTGGACGGCGGCATCACCGCGACGCAGTAGCGCAGCGACGCGCGGGCGGCCTCAGTAGACGCCGAGATGGCGCGGCGGCGGGGCGGGCGGCGCCTGCGGCGGGCGACGCGCCTTGATTTCATCCAGCAGGACCGCGTTCGGGCAGCGGCGGCCCGGCGCCGGGCTGTTGCGGAACGCGAGCCAGTCGCGGCACTCGCTGCCCACATCGCAATCGCGGCAACGCTCGCCGGCGGCCACCACCGCGCGATCCAGGCCCGCCGCTTCGGCGTCCGCCGGCGTGATGCCGAGGCGCGCCATGGCCTCGCCGATCAGCACCGGCATGCGGCCCAGGTCGACGCGACGGATGCGGCCGCGGCCCCACCAGATGGTTGCGGCGGCGAGAAGACCGAAGATGAGGAGGAAGGCGATT
>JANOEW010000222.1:0-1549 GCA_031413475.1 Amaricoccus sp. | reverse complement strand
GCGCCGGGCGGGATGCGCAGCTTGTTGAAGAGGCCGAGGGAGGCGTCGAGTGTCAGGTAGGCGTCGGTCACGCCCTCCTGGCCGAAGCTCAGCGCGGGGGCGCGGAAGGAGGTGCCGAAGAGCTGGTGGGTCCGGATCGCGGATACGTCGCGCTGCTCAAGCATCGCGCGCGTGCGCATGAGGTCGTCGAAGCGCGGGTGCAGGCCGACGAGCGTGTCGCCGAGGCGCTCGAACTCGATCGGGGCGATCTGCTGGTAGTAGTCGCGCGAGAGGAAGCGCAGATCCGTGCCACGCAGCTCGAAAGCCGCGACCTTGGCGGCGACGAGGTTGTTGATGTCGGTCAGCAGCCGGGTCTGCGGCGGGATCGCGGGCGCCTTCGTGCCGAGGATCGAGGCGAGCTTGGCCTCCGTGATGCCGCCGGCCTTTTCGCCCTGGGAAACGCGCGTGTAGTAGAGCGCGGTCGGCGCGCAGCAGGCCGCGGCGATTAGCACGCCCAGCGGCGCGGTGAGGCGGGACCACGGGAGCTTGAGCAGCGCCGCGGCGAGGGCGGCGGCGAGCGCGGGCTGCATGAACATCGCGATCTTGTAGAGGCCGAAATCGTTGCCCGCCCGCATGAGCCGGATTGCGAGAAAGAACTGCACGAGCAGCAGCACCGCCATCGGTGCCGCGCGCAGCGAATCGCGCAGGGCGAAACCGAGCGCGGTGAGCAGCGCGAGCAGGCCGGCGATGATCGTCAGCGACGTGTATGGCTCCGCGAAATTGATCGAGAGCGGCATCAGGCCGAAGAGATTGGCCAGGCCCGTCGGGATCATGAAGTACGGGAAAAGCGAGAGGGAGAGATCAACGCTGCGGAAGCCGGAGCCCATCTGCAGGATGATCGTGAACATGTACGACAGCGTGTTGTACCGGAGCAGCAGGATGACGCCGAGGATGCCGTACACGACGAGCGTGATGCGGTTGACGGGCACGCGTCGCTGGCGGATCGCGTCGACCGCGACGGCGCCGACGGTGGCGAGGACGGTGAAGGCCGTGACCTCGGGGTAGGTGACGGCGAGCCCGGCGCCGATGATCGCGAGGACGAGGATCGACGGCACGACGCGGCGGCGCGGCCCGGGCAGCGGGGCGGTGAGCACCGCGGTGGCGGCGAGCATGAGGCCGAGTCCGCCGACCTGCGCGATCAGCTGGTAGAGCGTGCCGAGCATGAAAAGCGGGCTCGCCGCGAGCAGCGCGATCGCGATCAGCGCACGTCGGCGCCAGCGGCCGCGGTGCAGCACGAGGGCCGCCGTGCTGGCCATCTGGATCAGGCCGAGCCCGATGATGACCGGCATGAAGATGCCGAGGGATTTCACGCCGGTGAGCGCGGACATCCACGAGAGAATGATCTCGCTGCCGAAGCGCATGAGCCCCGGCACGTGCATGAACCAGTAGTACTGCGCGATGTCCTTGCCGCCGAGTTCCTCCATCGTCGGCGCGCGCCAGAACGCGAAATCCTTGAAGCGTTCCGCGGCGAGGCAGTAGTTGACGTAGTCGTCGTTGACGTAGCTCAGCC
>JANOEW010000221.1:0-2462 GCA_031413475.1 Amaricoccus sp. | reverse complement strand
CGCCGAGGACGTCGAGGTCTCGGACAACCAGGCCTGCGTCACGACGCAGTACCCCGGCGCCACCGACGACGGCGGCCGCTCGGTCGGCGTAGTGCAGAACCCCGCGTCGCCCACGGTCGCCGTAAACGTCCCGCTCGGCCGCAGCTTCGGGCTCGACATCGTGAAGGACGGCACGGTCCGCACCGCCTACGTCGCGGCCGAGGAATCGCTGACCCTGATCGACGTCTCGATCCCGCAATCGCCGGGGATCCTGAGCTCCCCGGACCTGGGCGGCCGCGTCCTCGACGTGGACGTCGAGGGAACGATCGCCGCCGCGCTGCTGACGCGGGTCGCCGCCAGTTGTGAGCTCGTGATGGTGGACGTCTCGAACCCCGCCACGCCGCTCACGCTCGATCGGCTCAACTTCGCGGGTTCCCCGGGAACCGTCGTCGTAGCCGGTTCGACAGCATGGGTGGCCTGTGCGTTTGCGGACAGCGTCCACGTGGTCGATCTGAGCGACCCCGCCGACCTGGTCGAGATCGACACGATCGTGACAGGCGAGGATCCGCGCATCGCGCGCGACGGCGACTTCCTCTACGTCCAGACCGGCGGCGACGTCTCCATCTACAACGTGTCCAATCCCGCCGACTCGATCTTCATCGGCTCGATGCCGTTCCAGTCGGGCGCCGCGCCGATTCGCATCGACGCACAGAACCGCCGCCTCTACACGCCGCCGCTGCGCATGTTCTCGTTCCGCAATCCCGTGACGCCGCGACTCCAGAACGAGCGCTTCGTGGAAGATGCAGTCGCGGTGCGTTCCGTCCGGCTGCTCGGACGGCGCCTCTACGTGCCGATGTGGCGCGAGGGGTTCGGGGGCCGCCTCGCGATCTACGACGTCGAGGAGCCGGGGCGCAGCGAGATCGCGATGCTCTACGGAACGGGCCTCGTCGGTCTGCCGACCGGCATCGGCGTCAACTTCGACACGGGGCTCGTCGTGTCGGCGCTCGGTGCAGCGGGACTGCAGGTGTGGGACGCGTCCGCCGACGTCGCGGCGCACCCCTGCATCGACGGGATCGACAACGACGGCGACGGCGAGGTGGACGGCGAGGACTTCGGCTGTCTGGACGCCTACGACGACTCGGAGATCTCCGCCTGTATCGATGGGCTCGACAACGACGGGGACGGCGTCAGCGATCGCCCCGCCGATCCGGGCTGCGCGACGACCCTCGCCGTACGCGAGGACCCGCAATGCCAGGACGGCGTGGACAACGACGGCGACGGGGCCATCGACTTCCCCGCCGACGACAAGTGCCAGTCGGCGACCGACAACGACGAGCTGATCAATACGCCGAAGTGCGGGCTACTGGGGATCGAACCGGCGCTGGCGCTCGCAGCGGCGGCGGCCGCAACGAAGCGGCGTCGCTCGCGGCGAGCAGCTGCACGCTGAAGCGCTGCTCCGGGTCCGTCCAGACCTCGCGAACGACGAGACCGACGCCCGCGCTGAGCGCCGCGAAGTGAGCGACGTCGTACTTGTACGAGTTCTCGGTGTGGATCGTCTCGCCTGCTGCGAACGGGAAGGCGCGGCCGGCGACGCGCACCGTCTGCGGCGCGCGCGCGACCAGGTGCATCTCGACGCGACCGGCGGCCTCGTCCCAACGCGCGCGATGCACGAAGTTCGCAAGATCGAAGT
This sequence comes from Amaricoccus sp., assembly GCA_031413475.1. Lineage (GTDB taxonomy): Bacteria > Pseudomonadota > Alphaproteobacteria > Rhodobacterales > Rhodobacteraceae > Amaricoccus. The sequence continues at coordinate 793 of JANOEW010000221.1, read as the reverse complement.
CGCCGCCCAGCTCCCGGTTGATGCGCACCAGCAGGTTGCGGTTGAATGCAGCAGTGACGCCGGCCGCGTCGTCATAGGCGCTCTCGAGCGTCGCGCGGTCCTTGCGCAGGTCCACACCGATCAGCAGCACACCGGCGTCGCCCGCCACACGTGCCATGCGCGCCAGGAAGCGCTGCGCCTGCGGCGGCGTGAAATTGCCGATCGTCGAGCCGGGGAAGTAGACGCCGCGACGCCGCACCGGGCCGCGCGGATGCGGCACCTCGAAGGGCGCCGTGTAGTCGGCGCAGACGGGCAGCACCTCGAGTGCCGGATAGCGCGCTGCCACTGCGCGCGTGGAGTCCGTCAGCGCGGCGGGCGAGATGTCGATCGGCACGTAGCCGGCGGGATCGCGCAGCCGATCGAGGAGCAGCCGCGTCTTGCGCGAAGATCCGCTGCCGTACTCGACAAGCAGGCATTGCGGACCGAGCCGCTCGGCCATCGCAGCCGCGTGTGCCTCCATGATCGAGAGCTCGGTACGCGTCGGGTAGTACTCCGGCAGATCGCAGATCGCCTCGAAGAGCGCAGACCCGCGCGCGTCGTAGAAATACTTGCAGGGCAGCGACTTCTGCGGCTGCGCGAGACCCGCCCACACGTCTTCGCGGAACTGCGCGGCGCCCGAGGAGCGGCCCAGGGAGAGCGGTGCGTTCATCCGAGATCCCTCGCCAGCCGCAGGCCGCTGAACTGCCAGCGCGCACCGGGCGGAAAGAAGTTTCGATAGCTCGCGCGCACGTGGCCGGCGGGCGTCGCACACGAG
>JANOEW010000220.1:0-2154 GCA_031413475.1 Amaricoccus sp. | reverse complement strand
GCCTGCGAGGCGAACACCGCCACGTGCAGCGCCGCCGCCGCCAGAAACGCCGCAGGGCCTGGTCGCAGCATCACCCGCCGGCCGGCGCCAGCGCACGCGGAGTGGCCCCGCGCGCCGGGGTGGCGGCGCGGCGGCAGCTGGCGGCGCGGCCTGTGACGCGGGCAGGATCGGCAACCTGACGGATGTCGGGCATGGCGCACGTCCCCAAGACCTCGGCTCGCGGCGGTGTAGCGACGCCGGCGCCGGCGATCAAGCCGCGTGCCCCAGCGCGGCTCGGCGCGATCATGCGCCCGTCGCGGGATCCGCCCGCCGGTCGGGCCGCAACGTTCGTTCCAGCGACCCGTCCCCGGATGGGTCAGCGGCGCGACGCGGCTGCGGGACCATCGTCGGCGTCGCCCGAGGGCGAAGGCGCGAGCTCGCGACCGAGCGCCGCGGCGACCGCCGCCGGCCAGGGCGCGGGACGCATGTCGGGCTTTGCGACGAACACCAGCGTCGCGGTCATCGCCAGCCGCCGCTCCTGCCCGCCGATCGCCTCGATCTCGAGGTCGAGGCTGCTGCGCCCCAGCCGCGTCGGCCGCAGCCGAAACTCAAGTCGGTCGCCGTGCCGGCTCGGGGCGGTGAACTCGATCGCGAGGCGGGCGGTGGGCACGGCGGCGCCGAGCTCGGCGTGCATCGCCTCGAACGACAGGCCGAGGCGTTCGTCGAACCAGGCTTCCACCACCATGTTGACCATCTCGAAATAGCGCGGATAGAACACGATCCCCGCCGGGTCGCAGTGGTGGAACAGCACCTTCACCGGATAGACGAAATCCGCCATCTCAGACCCCCAGGAATCGGTCCTGCAGCGCGTCGGTCAGCGCCGCCGGGGGGCCCTCCCAGGCGGTGCGTCCCTTTTCGAGGATGACGCAGCGGTCGGCGACGGGCAACAGTTCGGCCAGGGTCTTGTCGACGACGAGGATCGCCATCGCACCCTTGAGGCTGCGGATCGCCGCCCAGATCTCGCGGCGGATCACCGGCGCGAGGCCCTCGGTCGCCTCGTCGAGGATCAGCAGCCGCGGGTTGGTCATCAGCGCCCGGCCGATCGCCAGCATCTGCTGCTCGCCGCCCGACAGGGTGAGCGCGCGCTGGTCGCGGCGCTCGGCGAGGCGGGGAAACAGGCGCGTCACCCGGGCGATGTCCCAAGGGCCGGGCCGGGCGGCCGCGGTCAGGTTTTCGTGCACCGTGAGCGGCGCGAAGCAGCGCCGGCCCTCCGGGACCAGCCCGAGCCCGAGCCGCGCGGCGCGGTGCGCCGGCACGCCGCCGAGGTCGCGGCCGGCGAAGGCGATGCGCCCGGACCGTGCCGGCGTCATGCAGCAGATGGTGCGGATCGTCGTGGTCTTGCCCATGCCGTTGCGCCCGAGCAGCGCCACGACCTCGCCCTCGGCCACGGTGAGATCGACGCCGAACAGCGCCTGGCTCGGGCCGTACCAGGCGGTGACGCCGGCGACGTCGAGGAAAGCGGTCACTGGGCGGCCTCGCCGAGATAGGCCTCGCGCACGACCGGGTTCGCGGTGATCTCCGCGACGGTGCCGGTGGCGACGATGCGGCCGTAGACGAGGACCGAGATGCGGTCGGCGAGCGCGAAGACCGCGTCCATGTCGTGCTCGATCAGCAGGATCGGGGCCTCGCGGCGCAGGCCGTCGAGAAAGCCGGTCAGCGCCTTGGAGCCCTCGGGGCCCATGCCGGCCATCGGCTCGTCGAGCAGGAACGCCTTCGGTTTCAGCGCAAGGGCCATGGCGATCTCGAGCTGGCGGCGCTCGCCGTGGGAGAGCTCGGCGGCGGGGACGCGGGCGCGAGGGGCGAGGCCGACGGCGGCGAGGCATTCCTCGGCCGGCCCGGTCAGCGCCCGGTCGGCGAGCGCGGGGCGCAGGAAGCGGAAGCTGCGCCGGCTCGCGCCCTGGACCGCGAGCATGACGTTCTGCAGCGCGCTGAACTCGGGCATGACGGCGGAGACCTGAAAGGTGCGCCCAAGCCCGAGCAGCGATCGCTCGACCGCGCGGAGGTCGCTGATGTCGCGGCTGTCGAAGCGGATGGTCCCGGCATCGGGGCGCAGCTCGCCGGCGATCTGCTTGATCAGCGTCGACTTGCCGGCGCCGTTCGGGCCGATCAGCGCGT
>JANOEW010000219.1:0-5711 GCA_031413475.1 Amaricoccus sp. | reverse complement strand
GGGCCAAGGGACCTTTCGTCGTGGTGAACTCGGCCGCGATCGGCGCAGACCACATGGAAGAGGTGCTGTTCGGGCGCGAAAGCGCCGAGCGCGGGCTGGAACCCGGTCTGCTGGAGCGCGCACACACCGGGGTCCTGTTCTTCGACGAGGTCGCCGACATGCCTCCGGGCACGCAGTCGAAGATCCTGCGCGTGCTGGTGGACCAGGCGTTCCAGCGGGTCGGCGGCGGCGACACGGTGCGGGTCGACTTGCGGGTGATCTCCGCCACGACGCGCGACCTGGGGCGCGAGGTGGCGGCCGGCCGCTTCCGCACCGAGCTGTTCCATCGGCTGAACGTGGTGCCGATCCTGGTGCCGGGGCTCGAGGCGCGGCGCGACGACATCCCGTCGCTGGCGCGGCACTTCCTCGAGGAGCTGAACGCGGCCCAGGGCCTGCCGTTGCGGCTGCTGTCGCCCGAGGCGGAGGCGCAGTTGCAGACCCTGCGCTGGCCCGGGAACGTGCGGCAGCTGCGAAACACGCTGGAACGCGCCCTGATCCTGGGTTCGGATCTCGGTCCGATCGAGCCCGGGGATCTGGTGGCCGATGCGCCGGCGACCGGCGGCTCGACCGGGGCGATGCTCGGCGCCAGCTTCGCCGGCCTCGCGCTGCGCGAGGCGCGAGAGGTGTTCGAGCGGGAGTATCTCGTGGCCCAGATCAACCGATTCGGCGGCAACATCTCGCGCACGGCCTCCTTCGTGGGAATGGAGCGATCAGCCTTGCATCGCAAGCTCAAGTCCCTGAACGTGATCTCCGCCGGCAAGAACGGCCGCGCCGAGGACGCCGAGGAGGAGCGCGTCTGAGGCTTACGGGTCCGAAACCGGCGGCTCGGCAGGACAGGACATGAAGATCATCATCTGCGGCGCCGGGCAGGTGGGCGGCCAGATCGCGCGGCATCTGGCCCGCGAGGAGGGCGCGAACCGGGTCACGGTCATCGACTCCAATCCCGCGCTGGTGCGGCGAATCACCGAGGCCTACGACGTCGGCGGCGTGACCGGCTTCGCCTCGCACCCGGAGGTGCTGGAACAGGCCGGGGCGCGCGACGCCGACATGGTGATCGCCGCGACCCAGTCGGACGAAGTGAACATGGTCGTCTGCCAGGTGGCGAACACGATCTTCGAGGTGCCGCGCAAGATCGCCCGGCTGCGCAGCCAGGCCTATCTTACCGCGATCTATTCCGACCTCTACCGCACTGACGCGCTGCCGATCGACGTGGTGATCTCGCCGGAATACGCCGTGGCCGACGCGGTGATCCAGCGGCTGACGGCCCCGGCCGCCTTCGACATCGGCGGCTTCCTCGACGGCGCGGCGCAGCTGATCGGCGTGTCGCTCGACGGCGCCTGCGCGGTGCTTAACACACCGCTGCGCCAGCTCTCGGAGCTGTTCTCGACGCTGCGGGTCGTCGTAGTCGGCGTGCGGCGCGGCGAGCGGCTGTTCGTGCCCGAGCCCGAGGACCAGCTCTACGCCGACGACCAGATCTACGTCATCGCCGCCACGCCGGACGTGCCCCGGGTGATGGAGGTCTTCGGCAAGGCGCACCTACAGGTCGGACGGGCGCTGATCATCGGCGGCGGCAACATCGGGCTGAACGTCGCGCAGAAGCTCGAGGCGGACTCGCGCAGGATCCGCGTGAAGGTGATCGAACGCGACCGCGAGCGCGCCGAAAAGGTGGCCGATTCGCTCAAGCGCACCGTGGTCCTGAACGGCGACGGCCTCGACCTCGAACTGCTGGAAGAGGCCAACGTCGCCTCGATGGACGCGGTGCTGGCGCTGACCGACGACGACAAGACCAATATCCTCGCCTGCGTCCGCGCCAAGACCGAGGGCGCGAAGATGGTCGTGGCTCTGGTCAACGACGCTTCGCTGATCGGGCTGATCGCGCCGATGGGGATCGACGCCTACGTCAATCCGCGAGCGACCACCGTGTCCTCGATCCTGCGCTACGTGCGCCACGGCCGCATCCGCTCGGTCTATTCGATCGGGGACGGCGAAGCGGAGGTGATCGAGGCGCAGGTCCTCGGCACTTCGGCCATCGCCGGGAAGATGGTCCGCGAGACCGAGATCCCGACCTCGGCGCTGATCGGACTGATCAAGAAGGGCGACCGGGTCATCGCGCCCAGGGGCGACACGCGGATCGTCGACGGGGACATCCTCACCATCTTCGCGATGCGCGAGTCGGTCGCCGAAGTGGAGCGGCTGTTCCAGGTGGGCCTGGACTACTTCTGAGGGATGGCCACGCTGCGGCAGTTCCCGGTTCTCGCGATCCTGATCATGATCGCGTCGGGCATGATGGTGGCGCCGGCGCTGCACGCCGCGCGGGCCGGCGCCTGGCCGATCGCGCAGGCGTTCGTTTTCCATGGTGTCTTCTTCACTCTGGTCGGCGTGCTGCTCGGGCTTGCGCTGGCGAACCGCAGACCGCGCAACGCTGCGCGATATCACCTGGCCACGCTGCTTGCCGCCTACGTGACGCTGCCGATCGTCCTTGCCGCTCCCGTCGCGCATCTCGTGCCCGGCCTCGGCATCGGCCGCGCCTACTTCGAGATGCTGTCGAGCCTGACGACCACCGGCGCCACTCTCTTCACGCCGCCGCGGCTGCTTCCCGATTCGCTGCATCTGTGGCGCGCGCTGGTCGGCTGGGCTGGCGGGTTCATGGTCATCGTCGCCGCGCTCGCCGTGCTGGCGCCGCTAAGCCTCGGCGGATTCGAGCTGCGCGAGACCGCCGCGCCGAAGGGCGTCAGCCGGCGCGGCGGCACCGTCGAGGAGGCGACGGGGCGCATCCGCCGGTCGACGCGGCGGATCGCGCCGGTCTACATGACCTTCACCGGAGCGCTGGCGCTGCTTCTGATCGCAGCCGGCGACCGGCCGTTCGTCGCGACCTGCCACGCGATGGCGACGCTGTCGACCAGCAGCATCTCGCCGGTCGGCGGATTGCTCGGGGCGACCTCCGGGTTTGCCGGGGAACTCGCCATTGCGGTCTTTCTGCTCGCGGCGGTGTCGGACCGGATTCTGAGCTTCGACCTGCGGCCGGGTCGCAGGCTGGGGCTGGGCGATCCGCAGATCCGGCTGATGCTGATCTCGGTGCTCGGCGTCACGCTCCTGTTGTTCCTGCGCGCCTTCGCAGGGGCGAGCGACATCGACCGGCAGGACAACATCGTCGCGGCGGCGCGGGCGATCTGGGGCAGCTCGTTCACCGTGCTGTCGTTCCTGACCACGACCGGTTTCGAGAGCCGCGACTGGCTGACGATGCAGCTCTGGTCGAACCTTCCCGCGCCGGGCGCCATCCTGCTCGGGGTCGCGGTGATGGGCGGCGGCGTGGCCACGACGGCCGGAGGCGTGAAGCTTTTGCGCCTCTACGCGCTCTACCGCCACGGTCGGCACGAGATGGACCTACTGATCCATCCCAGCGGCGTGGGGGTGCGGGGTCAGGGCGAGAACGCAATCACGGCACGGGGCGCGCGGGTCGCCTTCGTGTTCCTCATGCTTTTCCTCGTCTCGATCGCGCTGGTGATGATCGCGCTTGCCGCGACGGGGCTGGATTTCGAGCAGAGCCTGACGCTCGCCATCGCCGGCTTGACCACGACCGGACCGGTGATAACCACGCTCGGCGACGGACTCCGCTACGTCGATCTGCCGGACGCGGCGCTCGCGATCCTGGGCGTGGCGATGGTCATCGGGCGTATCGAGGCGCTGGTTCTGATCGCGCTCTTCGGCGCGGCCTTCTGGCGCTGAGAACAGCCCGGGCGGGGCAGGGGCTCCGCCGGCTGAAATGCCGCGGTCGGATGAAAAACTGTCGACGCGATCTGGAAATGCCGGGGTCCGTCGCCCATACTCAACTCCAATAACAACACGGACGCGGAATTTGGCGTCCTCATACAACTTAGGGCTGAAAAAATGGCTGCCGACAAACAGAACCTCCAGGACGCCTTCCTTAACAACGTTCGCAAGGCCAAGGTCCCTGTGACGATCTTCCTGATGAACGGCGTCAAGCTGCAGGGAGTGATCACCTGGTTCGACAACTTCTGCGTGCTGCTGCGCCGCGACGGGCAATCGCAACTGGTCTACAAACACGCGATCTCGACGGTGATGCCGTCGCAGCCGATCACGCTCTACGAGGCCGAAGCTGACGGGACCTGATCTGCGGATGCGGACCCTGGTCCTGCATCCCGTCTTCTCCAGGGCGCGGGGGGCGCGCGACCCGGGCGATTCGCGCGCCGAAGCCGTGAGCCTCGCGCGGGCGCTCGATCTCGACGTGATCGACGCCCGGGTCGCCCCGGTGCCGCGCAAGCGGGCCGGCACGCTGTTCGGCAGCGGCAAGGTCGAGGAGATCGCTGCCGCCGTCACCGAGGCCGAGATCGGCCTGGTGATCATCGACGGCCCACTGTCGCCGATTCAGCAACGCAACCTCGAACGCGCCTGGAAGGCCAAGGTGCTCGATCGGACGGGCCTGATTCTCGAAATCTTCGGCGAGCGCGCCCGAACCAGCGAAGGCGTGCTGCAGGTCGAACTCGCGCATCTGAGCTATCAGAAATCCCGCCTCGTGCGCTCCTGGACCCACCTCGAGCGCCAGCGCGGCGGCTTCGGCTTTCTCGGCGGACCGGGCGAGACCCAGATCGAGGCTGACCGCCGCGCGTTGGACGAGCGGATCGACCGCATCAAGGAGGCGCTGGCCAAGGCGGTGCGAACCCGTGGCCAGCACCGCGCCGCCCGGCGGCGGTCGGATTTGCCGGTCGTGGCGCTCGTCGGCTACACAAACGCCGGAAAATCGACCCTTTTCAATCGCCTGACCGGCGCCGGCGTTCTGGCGCAGGACATGCTCTTCGCTACGCTGGACCCGACGATGCGCGCGATCGAGGTCACGCCGGGACGCCGCGCGATCCTGTCCGACACGGTCGGCTTCATCTCCGACTTGCCGACGCAGCTGGTCGCGGCGTTTCGCGCCACACTCGAAGAAGTGATCGACGCCGACTTGATCCTGCACGTGCGCGACATCGCCCATCCCGAAAGTGCGATCCAGGCCGCCAACGTGCACGGGATCCTGACGCAACTCGGCCTCGGCGACGCCGCCGAGGCGCGCATGATCGAAGTCTGGAACAAGATCGACGTGCTCGGTGACGAGGAAGCCGAAACACTTTTGCAGATTGCCGGTCGCAGTCCGCGGGCACGGGCGATTTCGGCGTTGACGGGGCAGGGGGTGGTCAGTCTTCTGGCGCTGATCGCCACCGAACTCGCCGAGCCGGCCCGCGACGAGACCATCACGCTGAGCTACGACCAGGGGCGCAAGCGGGCCTGGCTGTTCGACCACAAGCTGGTTCGCGCCGAAGTTCAGACCGAGGCGGGTTACCGAATGGACGTGCGCTGGTCCGATCGCGACCGTAGTCGCTACGACGCGATCTAGTGGAAGAAACGAGACGGAAGAGTCCGGCTGCGCACCGCGCTGCGATTTGCCAAACCGCCGAAACTAAACGGTTTTCTCGGAGCGTGCGCGGCATCGGCTGAGTTCGGAGTGATTGATCTATCCACTAGAGCATTTTCGTATCATACCAGCGGCCTCTCCGCCTGACTCCGGAAAGGGGATTCCCAAATCGTTCGATCTCTGACTCTCTGCCGTGAGGGCAGGAGGCGGAGCAGATGGTGGCGATCGCGATCACGCGGATGGATTTGACCGCGGCGGAGCT
>JANOEW010000218.1:0-3817 GCA_031413475.1 Amaricoccus sp. | reverse complement strand
GCCTGAGCGGCGTACGCGGATCGCGCGCGACCGCCGGGCTGACCACCGGCAGCATCCGCTCGCCGAACATCGGCAGCGCGCCGTCGGGGACCGACGCGCCGCGCGCGAGGTAGCGGATCGCGACGTCGACGTCGCCGCGCGAGAGGTCGACGACGCGGTCGTCGGCGCTGACGTAGACCTCGACGTCCGGATGGCGGGCGCGGAACGCGGGCAGCCGCGGGATCAGCCAGAGCGAGCCGAACGAGACCGAGGTCGTGACTGTCAGGCCGGGCGTGCGCTGCGCGCTGCGCGCCGCGTCCGCCGCGCGCGCGATGCCGCCGAGATGCAGCGTGACCTCGCGGAGGAAACCCTCGCCCGCCGGCGTGAGCACGAGCGCGCGATGGCGCCGCTCGAACAGCGCGACACCGAGCGCGTCCTCGATCGCGCGCACCTGGCGCGAGAGCGCGGACTGCGTGAGCGAGAGTTCGCTCGCTGCGCGCGTGAACGAGGAGAGGCGCCCGGCGGCCTCGAAGCCGCGGAGGAAGTCGAGCGACGGCAGGCGGCGGAGCGTCTTATGCATGCGTGCAGATCATGCCAGTCATGCGAATTCGTCGCTGGCGGGCGTCCCCGGCGGGGGCGATGATTCATCCCATCCCGAAGACGCCCGAGCGTAGCATGCGCGGGCCCGCGGCGGGCGGACCCCGGCGCCAGCCTGCGTCGGACGCATGCGAAAGGACGAACATCATGACCTGCCCTGGCTATACCGACACCCTTGACCTCGCTCCCGGCGAATCGCTCGACCTGATCGACGCCGCCGGCACGACGCTGCGCGTGACGCGCGGCCGCCTCTGGCTCACGATGGAACACGACCTGCGCGACATCGTGATCGAGCCGGGCGACGTCTTCACCATCGACCGCCCCGGCCACACCATCGCGCAGGCGCAGGACGCGACGACCGTGTGCGCGATCCGGCGCGGCTGGATCGCCCGGCGGTCGGCGCGGCCGCAGCAGCCCGGATCGCTGCGGCGTTTCCTCGCCCGCCTGCTCTCGCTGGACGCCGCGAAGCGCGGAACGCCGGTTCCGTACTATTGAGGGTGGCCCGCGGCGTGGTCGCGATGCTCGATCGCCAGCGCGCCGGCGGTGATCCGCAATGCCGGATCCACCGCGGGGTGCGCGGCGAGCGCGGCCAGGTGATCGGCGAGCATCGACGCCGGCACGGCGCCTTCGCCCGACGCGGCGAGACGCGTGTAGAGGTACAGGAGCGGCCCGATCAGCGTCTCCGGATCGCGATCCGCGAGCGCCAGCGCGAAGGCGGCGATCGGCGTCATTGCAGCGACCGCTGGTCGTCCGGGGCGCGGGCCTCGCTGCGCTTGGCCGCCTCGGCGTGGAACGCGTGCCAGCGCTCCGCGAGGCGACGGCAGACCGTGCGCAGTTCCGCGCTGACCGCCGGGCTCGCGGCCAGCCGATCGAGGTTCGACGCGATCCGCGCCGCATAGGCGGGGTGCGCGTGCTGCGCGAAGCAGCTCATCAGGCACAACGTCCCGCCGATCACGGCGGCGTCCACGACCGGCTCCGCGGTCCTGTCGATGTCGGGAATCATGGCGGCCCTTCGGTCGGATCGTCGTCAAGGGGAAGGCGCGGACCGGGCGGGCGAGCGGCTCGCTTCGGCGTGCGCGATGCAGGAGCCGTCGCGCCCTACAAATGATAATGATTCTTGTTTGCAAGTCAAGCCGCAGCCGCTTCGTTGTCCGGGAGCGCCGCTTGCGGTAGAAGCGGAGCATGGTCGACGATCCGCAACCGCTGTGGGAACTCGGGCTCGGCGGCAGCCTGCTCGTCGCGTCGGTCCTGTTGCACGGCATCGGCATGTGGCTCGTGCAACGCCGTTTCCTGCGCGCCTGGCCGCACGAACCGGACGCGCGCGTGCGCCGGCAGCTCGTGTTCGGGTCGCTGATCGCGATGATGCTGGCGACCCATCTCGCGCAGATGGGCCTGTGGGCGGCGGCGCTGACCGCGATCGGCGCAGTCGGCAGCTTCCGCGAGGCGTTCTATTTCGCGTCGGTCACCTACACGACGCTGGGTTACGAGGAGGCGAAGCTGCCGCTGCACTGGCGGCTGCTCGCGCCTTTCATGGCGATGGCCGGCGTCTTCGCCTTCGGCTGGACCACCGGCGTCCTGGTGAGCCTCGTCACGCGCGCGAACCAGGCCTACTCGGAGGACCCGGGGCGGCTCGCCAGACCGGGCAACGGTTCCGACGATTAGCGGTCGCGCTCCACGCTGTGGCGTGTTCACGCCGGCGTCGCGCAGGGGCACGGTTTGCGGCGGGCGCCGGGTCGTCCCAAGCTCGCCGCCCGCCTCTGGCCCCCTTGGGGGAGGCGCGCTTCGCGCGCCCCGGGGGGAACCACCCCGGGGGGGTCAACCTTTGCTGAACGCGACCTCGTCCCCGACCGCGACGACCTTGATCGTGTCGCCGCTCGCGTACTTGCCGCCGAGGATCTCCTTCGCGAGCGGATTCTCGATCTGCTGCTGGATCGCCCGCTTGAGCGGCCGCGCGCCGTAGACCGGGTCGAAGCCCGCCGCGGCGATCGCCTTGATCGCCGCCTCGTCGACGACGAGTTTCATGTCGAGCTTGGCGAGACGCGCCTCGAGCGACTTCAACTGGATGCGCGCGATGTTCGCGATCTGCTTTTCGTCGAGCGGGTGGAACACCACTATCTCGTCGATCCGGTTCACGAACTCGGGCCGGAAGTGCGACTTCACCTCGGCCATCACCGCGATCTTGATCACGCCGGGGTCGCTGCCGTCGTCGGTGAGCTGCTGGATCTTGTGCGAGCCGAGGTTCGAGGTCATCACGATGACCGTGTTGCGGAAGTCGACCGTGCGCCCCTGCCCGTCGGTGAGCCGCCCGTCGTCGAGCACCTGCAGCAGCACGTTGAAGACGTCCTGGTGCGCCTTCTCGATCTCGTCGAAGAGGATGACGCTGTAGGGCTTGCGCCGCACCGCCTCGGTCAGCGCGCCGCCCTCGTCGTAGCCGACGTAGCCCGGCGGCGCGCCGATCATGCGCGCGACCGAGTGCTTCTCCATGTACTCGGACATGTCGATGCGGATCAGCGCCGTGTCGGTGTCGAACAGGAACTCGGCGAGCGCCTTGGTGAGCTCGGTCTTGCCCACGCCGGTGGGGCCGAGGAACATGAACGAGCCGTAGGGACGGTTCGGGTCCGACAGGCCCGAGCGCGAGCGGCGGATCGCGTCGGAGACGAGCCGCACCGCCTCGTCCTGGCCGATGACGCGCTTGTGCAGACGATCCTCCATGTGGACGAGCTTGTCGCGCTCGCCCTGCAGCATCTTCGACACGGGGATGCCGGTCGCGCGCGACACGACCTCGGCGATTTCCTCGGCTCCGACCTGAGTACGGAGAAGTGTTGATTTTCTGGGTTCCGATTTTTCCGAGCTCTTGAGCTGAACTTCCAGGGCCGGAATTTTCCCGTACTGGATCTCGGACATCTTCTGCCAGTCGCCCTTGCGCTTGGCGTCCTCCATTTGCAGGCGCAGCTTCTCCAACTCTTCCTTGACGTGCTGGCTGCCGGCAACCAGCGCTTTCTCGGCCTTCCAGACTTCCTCGAGGTCGGAGTAGTCCTTCTCGAGTTTTTTTATCTCCTGCTCGATCAGGGCAAATCTCTTCTTCGACGATTCGTCCTTCTCCTTGCGCACGGCCTCGCGCTCGATGCGCAGCTGGATCAACCGCCGGTCGAGCTTGTCCATGGACTCGGGCTTGGAGTCGATCTCCATGCGGATCCGCGCCGCCGCCTCATCGATGAGGTCGATCGCCTTGTCGGGCAGG
>JANOEW010000217.1:0-3191 GCA_031413475.1 Amaricoccus sp. | reverse complement strand
GCAGCATGTGGCCGATCGTACTGCGGGCGTTCACCGCGGCCGGAAACAGCGCGTTGACGATGGTGTTCTCGGGCGCCGTCACAAGGATCGAATCGAGCGTGCCGGCATTGTTGGGAATGGTCGGCGCCACGACGCATTTGATGCCGAAGGCGGTGTAGGCCTCGGTGTAGCACATCGGCGAATTGATGCCGTAGATCGACGAGCCCGAGGTGCCGGCATAGTCGACGGCGATGTGGTCGGCATGGATGGAGACCGCGGCATGCAGGTCGATCGGCGCGTCGTAGCCGTCGATCCGCATATGGCCCTTCCAGGTGCCGCGCGGCAGCTTGGAGATGGCGGCGACCATGCCGGCGCGGCTCTTGTCGATGATGTGGGCACCGAGCTCGTCAAGCGTGTCGATGCCGTGCTCGGCCATCATGGCCGAGAGGCGCCGCTCGCCGATGCCGTTGCAGCCGATCAGGGCGTGGAGGTCGCCCTCGACCTGCACCGGCTCGCGCACGTTGGCGCGCACGATGCGCATCACGTTCTCGTCGATAGTGCCCTCGCGCATCAGCTTGAGCAGCGGCAGGAACAGGCCTTCGTGGAACACCTGCCTTCCGTCGGGCGATTGCCCCAGGCCGCCGATATCGACCACGTGCGTGGTGCAGGAGAACAGCGCCACCAGCCTGCCGTCGTGGAAGGCGGGCGAGGTGACGACGATGTCGTAGAGATGGCCGGTGCCCTTCCACGGATCGTTGGTCACGTAGGCGTCGCCCGGCTTCATGGTCTCGACCGGGAACTCGCGGATGAAGTGGATGACGCTGCGCGCCATCGAATTCACATGGCCCGGCGTGCCGGTCACGGCCTGCGCCAGCATCTGGCCCTTGAGATCGAACACTCCGGCCGAGATGTCGCCGGCCTTGCGGGCGCTGGTCGAGAAGGCGGTGCGCACCAGGGCGCGGGCCTGCTCCTCGACCACCGACAGCAGCCGGTTCCACATCACTTGCAGGCGGATGTCGCCCAATGAAGAATTAGAGGGCGTGCTCATACCATGTCCTCCAGGACGATCTGCCCCGCGGCATTGATGCGGGCGCTGAAATCCCGCGGCACCACGGTGGTGGTGCCATCCTCGACGATCAGCGCCGGCCCGTCGAGCGCCATGCCGGGCTTGAGCGCCGTGCGCTCGTGGATCGCGGCGTTCTCGCGCCGGCCGCTGGCCGGATCCAGAACCTCGCGATGGCCGACCGGCGCTGGGGCCGCGCTCTTCGCCGGATCCTTCAGCGGTTTGGGCAACGGCCGCGCGGTGGCGATCGCGAGCGTCCAGGTCAGCGCCTCGACCTCGAGCTTGGGAATGGCGCGGCCGAAGACCGTTTCATATGTCGCCTCGAAGCGTCGGCGCAGGTCGGGCGCGGCATCGGCGGCGAAGGCACTGTTGGGCAGGGGCACCGCGATCTCATGGCCCTGGCCGCGATAGCGCATGAAGGCATGGCGCGTCTCGACCAGTTCCTCGCCGGGCGCCGCCGGCCGCACCACGGCCTCGGCCTCGGCGCGCATGGTGGCGAACAGCCCGTTCAGCATCTTGGCGTCGAACATGTCGAGCCTGACGTGGCGGGTGCGCACGACCTCGTAGGCGATCGGTGCCCGCAGAAAGCCGAAGGCCGAGCCCACGCCGGCGCCGACCGGCACCACGACCCGCTTCATGCCGAGCTTGCGTGCAAGGCGTGCGGCATGCAGCGGTGCCGCCCCTCCAAAGGCGATCAACGTACGGTCGGCGGTGTCCTTGCCGTTCTCCACTGCATGCACGCGGGCGGCACTTGCCATGGTTTCGTCGACGATCTCGGCGACGCCGGCCGCCGCGCCCTGAGGATCGGTTTTCAGCGCGCTGGCCAGCGCCTGAAGGGCAGCCTTGGCCTTGTCAGGATAGAGCGGGATGGCGCCGCCGGCGAAACGCGCCGGATCGAGACGGCCGAGGGCGGTGTCGGCGTCGGTCACCGTAGGCTCGGTGCCGCCGTTGCCGTAGCAGGCGGGGCCCGGCACGCTGCCGGCCGAATCGGGGCCGACCTGGATGCGGCCCAGCGCATCGAGCCGGGCGATCGAGCCGCCGCCCGCGCCGATCTCGACCAGCTCGATCACCGGAATGCGCACGGGGATGCCGCTGCCCTGGACGAAGCGATAGGCGCGCGCGACCTCGAACTGGCGCGAGCGCTGCAGTTCCAGGTCGTCGAGCAGGGTGAGCTTGGCCGTGGTGCCGCCCATGTCGAAGGCGACGGCCTTGGAGACGGCGTTCTCGGCCGCGACCGTGAGCGCCAGGATGGCGCCGCCGGCCGGACCCGACTCGACCAGCCGCACGGGGTAGCGCCGCGCCGTGTCGACGGTGGTGATGCCGCCCGACGACATCATCAGCAGCAGGGGACCGCCGATGCCCTCCTTTTTGAGGTTGCGTTCGAGCTGGCCGAGATAGCCCGCCATGCGCGGCAGCACATAGGCGTTGGCGATGGTGGTCGAGGTGCGCTCGTATTCGCGGATCTCGGGGCAGACCTCGCAGGAGAGCGAGATGGCCACGCCGGGCAGTTCCTCGGCCAGGATCTCGCCGGCGCGGCGTTCGTGCGCCTCGTGGGTGAAGCTGTGCAGGAAACAGACGGCCACCGCCTCGATCCTGCGCTGGCGCAGTTCGATCGCGACGGCGCGCACCGCTGCTTCGTCGAGCGCCAGCAGCACCGCGCCATCGGCTGCCACGCGCTCGGGAATGCCGAAGCGCAAGTCGCGCGGCACCAGCGGCTCGGGCCGCTCCATGTAGATGTCGTACTGCTCGAAGCGGTGCTCCCATGCCATCTCGAACGAGTCGCGGAAGCCCTCGGTGGTGAGCAGTGCGGTGCGCGCGCCCTTGCGCTCGATCAGCGCGTTGGTGGCGAGCGTCGTGCCGTGCACCACCAGCGTGACATCGGCCGCAGCAACCTTGGCTTCGGCCAGGATGGCACGCAGGCCGTCCAGCACGGCGCGCTCCGGCGCGTCGGGCGTCGTCAGCAGCTTGATCGAATGGGCGCGGCCGGCAGTCTCCAGCACCACATCGGTGAACGTACCGCCGATATCGACGGCCAGACGCGAGGACATCAGTTGGCGTCGATCTTGATGTCGCCTTTGCGCACCACCTCGCCCCAGGTCTGCAGGTCGCGCCGCAGGTAGGCGATGTAGTCGGCGCGCGACAGGGTCGC
>JANOEW010000216.1:0-7806 GCA_031413475.1 Amaricoccus sp. | reverse complement strand
CGCGCGCCTGTCAAGCGGTCGCCCCGAAGCGCGACGGCGACGCCGCGCGCCAGTCAGCTGGCGTGGCGCAGCGTGTCGAACAGCCGCGGGTCGTAGCTGACCTGGCGGAAGGTGTCGCCCTTGGTCAGGATCGACACCGCGTCATGGCTGTGCAGCGATTCCTGGTGGCTGGCCACGACGCGGAAGTCGCCGATCCGCGGCTCGGCCTCTAGGCTGGCGCACAGCAGCCGCACCGCGTCCTCCACGAAAATCGGGTTGGCGCCGTTCAGTTCGGCGAAGGCCTGCTCGTCCTCGCGTTTGACCATGACCTGGGTTTCGGTCGGGATCACGGCGTTGCAGAGATCGACCAGATCCTCGAACCAGAGCGGGTCGTCGCCGGCGAGTTCGACCGAAACCCGCGCCACCGACCGCTGGGAATGCGGCGTGGCGATCTGGCCGCGGGTGCGGCGCGCGTGCTCGGACAGCTCCAGCGAGCAGGGGCAGGTCGAGGCGTAGACGTAGTCGAGATGGACGATCCGCCGGCTCGTCGACTCGCTGCGCGCCATCTCGAGCGCGACGTTGTAATACTGCCAGCCCTCGAGCCCGCTGCGCAGCGAGCGTTTCATCATCGGGTAGCTGAGCCGCATCTGGATGCGGGCGTCATAGGTGTCGAGGTCGGCGAGGTAGCTGTCGAGCACGCCGCCGATCACCTCGAACGAGAACGAGGTCTCCGCGTGTCTGTAGAACGACCGCATGATGCGGCTCATATTGATGCCCTTCCGGTTGGCCTCGAGCGACACCGAACCGGTCACCGACGCCTCCAGGGTGATCTCGCCGCCGTCGCGGGTGCGGAAGCGGACGGGAAGGCGGAAGTTGGAGATGCCGACGTGCTGGATCTCGGTCTTGGCGCCTTTGATCAGGCTCTCGGGCCCGTTCTGCAGATCGGGCAGCGTGGCGACGTAGTCGCCGTCGGGCTTGAAGGCGGCCGGATAGGTTCGGTTCAGCGCCGGATACCCCGCGGTGGCCACCCGGTCGATCAGTTCGGCGAGCCGGACGTCGTCGGTCTCGGGTTCCCCGCCCGCCCAGGCCATCAACGTGCGCGCCGCCGCCGCCGCCTCGGCCACCGACGGACGGTCGGCTTCGCCGGCGGCTGCCGGCGGCGCATCGATCTGTCTGGTCTGGATGGTCATGACGTCCGTTTCCTCATTCCGGCTAAAAGCAACGAGAAGACATGGCGCGCCGGTTCGGATTTGCCAGCGCTATGCCGCGGATCTGCAGTCGTGGCGGCGACCATAGTCAACCTTAACGGGAATTCCTACGGCAAAGATACCGCGTTAATAGAATACAACCTTTGATTGATCAGACGCTCGCATCGAGCGCGTGCCGCAGATCGGCGATCAGATCCGCCGGATCCTCCAGGCCGACCGAGAGTCGGACCAGCCCGTCGGAGATGCCGAGCGCGTCGCGCTGCGCCGGGGTCAGGCGCTGGTGGGTGGTGGTGGCGGGGTGAGTGACGAGGGACTTGGCGTCGCCGAGGTTGTTCGAGATCAGCACGATCTCCAGCGCATCGAGGAAGCGGAACGCCGCGGCCTTGCCGCCGGCCAGCTCGAGCGACAGGATCGTGCCGCCGGTCTCCATCTGCCGCGCCGCGAGCGCGTGCTGGGGGTGGTCGGGCAGGCCGGGGTAGATCAGCCGCGACAGCGCCGGGTGGCCGCCCAGCGCCTCGGCGATGGCCGCGGCGCCGGCGGCCTGAGCGCGCACGCGCAGGTCGAGGGTCTCCAGCCCCTTGAGCAGCACCCAGGCGTTGAACGGGCTGAGCGCGCCGCCGGTGTGCTTGAGGAACGGCTCGAGCACGCCGCGCACGAAGGCGCGGGTCCCGAGCACCACGCCGCCGAGGCAGCGGCCCTGGCCGTCGATGTGCTTGGTGGCGGAATAGATCACCACGTCGGCCCCGAGATCGAGGCTTCGCTGGAAGATCGGGGTGGCGAAGACGTTGTCGACGATCACTTGCGCGCCGTGGGCGCGGGCGAGCGCCGCGACCCCGGCGATGTCGATCACCTCCAGCGTCGGGTTCGAGATCGACTCGAGGAAGACGAGCCTGGTGTCCGCGCGGATCGCCGCGGCCCACTGGCCGAGGTCGGCGCCGTCGACGAAGCTCACCTCGATCCCGAAGCGCGGCAGCAGGGTCTCGACGATGTAGAGGCACGAGCCGAACAGCGCGCGGGCCGAGACCACGTGGTCGCCGGTCTTGAGTTGGGCGAACAGCGCGCCGTGGACCGCGGCCATGCCGGAGGCGGTGGCGAAGGCGTCCTCGGCCCCTTCGAGGGCGGCCATGCGCTCCTCGAACATGCGAACCGTGGGGTTGCCGTAGCGAGCGTAGATGAACTCGCCCTCGCCCGCGGCGATGAAGCGTTGTTCGGCGGCGTCGGCGGAGGGATAAACAAAGCTCTGGGTGAGGTAGAGCGCCTCGGAGGTTTCGGCGAACTGGCTGCGCTTGGTCCCCGCGTGCACCAGCCGCGTGCGCGGGCCCCACGCGTCGCTCATGGCCTTGTCATCCCGCATCGCCCGTACCCCGCCGCGCCGGGCGGCGCCGGCCCGGTCGATCGGGGGCTTAGCGCGGGCGGGGCGTCGGGGTCAATGGCCTCCGGGTGTTTCCGGCGCGCCGGATTGGATTAAGTCTCTGATACTATTAAGACAAGGCCTACATAACCCTGCGCGGCGGGCGCACCGCGATGCTGACCGAACGACCGCCGACCCCGGTCGCCGAAGGCGCACCGGCGGACGTCTGTCCGTGGGCAGGCTCGTGTCGGGCGTTCGTGATCCGCGCGGGCAGGCGCGGAGCACGGCGGCCGGCCTCCCGCAGGAGCTTCAGGCCTCGTCGAACAGCTGCCGCCGGAAGGCACAGCCGAGCGCGGCGAGAACGGCATACTGGAGCCATGTCAGCCCGTAGAAGTCGCGAAAGAGCGCGCGGGTCTGGGCGTCGCCGGCGGCGAAGGCCTTTTCGATCCGCTCCATCTGCAACCAGCGCGCGTCGTTGATCCGTCCGACGATCGTCTCCTTGGCGATGCGCTGACGCCACTTCTCCTTCCAGCGCGCCAGTCCGATGGCGTCGAAGTGTCCTACGAACATGCCCTTTGAGCCAATGTCTGCGGCGCGCCGGGTGATTACTTTGCCGTCGTTTCTTGTGTTGTGGTTGCCGATATTGGAGTAGGAAAAGCCGACCCGGACGAACTGTTTGCCTTCCGTATGCCCCAGAAGGCCTCGGCGCAGGAACGGCGCCACGTCGCCGTAGACCGACTGCTTCAACCTCCTCCACAGACGGCCGTATGGCCAGACGATCCGGAAATGCGTGCTGCCGTAGGCACGCTCGATGTCGTCGCCCGGTCCCCAAACCGCCTCGGCCGTGGGGAGGCTCACCGAGTCCACGCCCGCCGGCACGCGACTGAGGAACTCGCCGACGCCACGGTTCCCGAACACGAACTCGTCGGCATCGACCACGAGCAGCCAGTCGCTTTGGCACCGCGCGAGCGCAACGTGATAGATCGCGGACTGGCGATGTCCGATAATTTCGGGACGAGACGTCCCGCTCGCCTCCCAGAACGCAGCGTCGGCGGCGATCAGCGTCAGGCCCGGCGCCGCCATCCCCTCGAGCGGCCCCAGCGGCCCGTCCACGTAGATCAGCATCTCCTCCGCCCCGAGGCGATGGTAGTAGTCCGCGAAGTGCAGGACCACGCTCGGTTCCTCACGCATCATCGAAACCGTCGAAAACGTCGCCACGCCGCTCGACTCCACTCGTTACGCCGGGCGCAACGGGCCCCGGGGGCGGACGCTACTATGCGCAATTAACCGCAACAAGACGGATCGCCCCGGCGCGACCCCGGCGCGGCCGACGCCGCTGCGGAAGGCGTGACGGGTCGCAAGTTCCTGATTATCCAGGTCGACACGCCCGAGATGCTGAACGCGATGCGCTACGCGGCAATCCGGGCGGGAGGAGATGCCCATCGTCGCCGACCCGGCCGGGAGCGACCGCATCCTCGGGGACGGCGCCGCGACGCCGGCCGAGATCGCCGACCCGATCCTGGCGCGGACCTACGACATCGTCGGACTGATCCGCTCGCGGTGAGGGCGTCCGCGGGTTTGTCCGCGCGTGGACAAATCGGCAAGTGTCTGTTATAAAATAAATATTCTGATCGCGTTAACCGCATGGCAAGCTTTCTTGAACCGGTCCGCGACGGGGTCGCAGGGGGCCGACGCAGGGTCGGGATAGTCCAGCGGGAATGATTGCCGGTTTCGCGACGGCCCTGCTATCGTCGTTCGAAGCAAGGTCGCGGCGCGGCGGGGAGCGGTGGAGCATGACAGGATACGGCGCCGGGATTGCGATCCTCGTCTTGCTGCTAATTGGCGTCATCGCCCTCGCGGCTGGCGTGCCGGGCTTGGGCCGCGGGCGCGCCGCCTGGCCCGCGGCGAAGCGGTTCGCCGCCGCGCACTATGTCGAGGCGGTCGTGCTCGGAGCGGGGACGGTCGTCCTCGCGTCGCTCGCGCTCGGCCTGTGGCGGGTGTTCCCGATCGGCGTGGACCTGCTCGGCCAGCTCCGGGAGGTGCGCGACGACGCCGAAGCCGCGCGCGCGGTCGTGATCGCACTGGCCGCGGCGCTGGCCGCCATCGGCATCCTCGGGGCCATCGTCGTCGGAGCGATCCGGGTCTGGACCAGCGAGCGGCAGATCGCGGCGAGCGAGCGCCAGACCGCCACCATTGAGCAGGGCCATGTCACAGACCGGCTGACCAAGGCGGTCGAGCAGCTCGGCGCCGAGAAGACGGCAAAGCGCGTCCTGCGCGACGCCGACGGCGCGGAGGTGCGCGACGAGCGCAATGTGCCCATCACGGTCGAGACGACCGAGCCGAACCTAGAGGTCCGGCTAGGCGCGATCTACGCGCTGGAGCGGATCGGCCGCGACAGCGCACGCGACCATGTCACCATCATGGAGATCCTCTGCGCATATGTCCGTGAGAATGCCAAGGCGCGGGACGCACCTCCGCCGCTGGAGGACATGCAGGACCGCGCCGAGGGCGAGAGCGCGGACGCCCGCGAATCTGTTCTCCGGGAACACGACCTGAAGCGAGACGATTTCTTCGATAACCTGCGGCTGCCGCGGGTGGACGTGCAGGCGACCCTGACCGTGATAGGCCGTCGCGATAAGGACCGTACCGCGCGCGAGCGTTCCCGCGACTTTCGGCTCGACCTGCGCGAAACGAACCTTTGCAGCGTGGACCTCAGCGGGCTGCGGTTGGATGGGGCGAACCTCTTCGGGGCGCGGCTGGAGGGTGCGGATCTCGACAGCGCGCAGTTGGAGGGGGCGGACCTCAGCGGGTCGCGCCTGACGAGGGCGTACCTCCCTGAGGTGCGGCTGGAGAGGGCGTACCTAGAAGGAGCGCGGTTGGAGAGGGCGAACCTCTTCGGGGCGCATCTGGAAGGGGCGAACCTCGGAAATGCGCGGCTGGAGAAGGCGCATCTCGCCAAGGCGCGATTGGAGAGTGCGGGCCTCATCGGGGCGCGGCTGGAGGGGGCGAATCTCAACGAAGCGTGGCTGATGGGGGCCGACCTCACCGAGGCGTGGCTGGATGGAGCGGAGCTCATCGGAGCGCGGCTGGAGGGGGCTCAACTCGTCGAGGCACGGCTGGAAGGGACGGACCTCCGCGGGGCCCGGTTGGAGGGGGCGGATCTCAGGTATGCGGATTTTCGCGGGTCAAACTGGGCCGGCGCATCAGCTCGAGGGTCGCCGGCCCAGTTTGCAGATTTTCGCGGCTGTCAGAGCCTGAAGCAAGCCCAGCTCCATGCATTTGTCGGGAACGACGACACGCTGCTGCCGGACTGGCCGAACGAGAACGGCGAACCCTACTACGTGTGGTCCTGCTGGAACACCCCGCCGCCAGAGTTTGAGGCGACCCTCGCACGCGCACCATACGTGTTTGTGCCGTTGGATCAACTCCGCGCCGAATGGCTCTGCGGCCCCAGCAACCCCCGTCGCAAGGTCGGAACGCCGCTGGCGCTCGACGCGCCCTATCCGGAGGGGCATCCGCTGGCGGGGCGGGACTGAGCGCGGCGGGTTGCGCGCCCCGGCCGGTTGGCGGATGATCCGCGGCCAGACCCGGGGGAGCCATGCGCAAGTTCCTGATCATCCTCGACGACACGCCGGAGATGCTGAACGCGATGCGCTATGCGGCGATCCGGGCGTCGAAGACCGGGGGCGGGGTGGAGATGCTGGCGATCGTCGATCCGCAGGAGTTCCAGCACTTCATGGGCGTCGCCGAGGTGATGCGGGCGGAGGCGCGCGAGAAGATCGAGGCGCATTTCCAGGTGTTCAAGGATCGCATGGAGCGGCGCGAGGGCATCACGCCGACGCTGGCCGTGCGCGAGGGCGACAAGGTCGACGCCGTGATCCAGCACGTCAGGGCCGACCCCGAGATCGGCGTGCTGGTGCTCGGGGCCGGCGTCGACAAGACCGGGCCAGGGCCGATCGTCAGCGCGCTGACCGGGCGACGGATGGCCGAGCTCGGCGTGCCGATCACCATCGTGCCGGGCTCGCTGACCAAGGAGCAGATCGTCGCCACCAGTTGAGCTGCGGCGGCGACCCAGACTGGAACGATTCCAGATCGATCTTGACTCGATCCCTCGACGGGGCCATCTGACCCTAATAGCCCCGGAGGCCGCGCGATGTTCATCCAGACCGAATCCACGCCAAACCCCGCCACGCTGAAGTTCCTGCCGGGGCAGGCGGTGATGGCCGCCGGCACCGCGGACTTTCCCTCGGAGGACGCGGCGCAGGCTTCGCCGCTGGCGCGCCGGGTGTTCGGCGCCGGCGGAGTCGCGGGGGTGTTCTTCGGCCCCGACTTCGTCACCGTGACCAAGGCCGACGACGCCGACTGGAGCCATATCAAGCCGGGCATCCTCGGCGCGATCATGGAGCATTTCCAGTCCGGCCTGCCGACGATCGAGGGCGAGGCGGGTTCGGTCGGCCACGCCGCCCACAGTGGTCCGGACGCCGAGATCGTGGTGCAGATCAAGGAACTGCTCGACACGCGGGTGCGCCCCGCCGTGGCGCAGGACGGCGGCGACATCACCTTCCACGGCTTCGACCGCGGCGTGGTCTACCTGCACATGCAGGGGGCCTGCGCCGGTTGCCCTTCTTCGACGATGACGCTGAAGATGGGCATCGAGAACCTGCTGCGCCATTACATCCCCGAAGTCACCGAGGTCCGTCCTGTCGCGCTCTGACGCGGCGCGGGAGGGTCCAGGCGGCCCGCTGATCCTCGCTTTCGACACCTCGGCCGCGCAATGCGCGGCCGCGCTCGTTTTGGGCGGACGGATCCGCGCGCGTCGGGTCGAGCCGATGTGGCGCGGCCAGGCCGAGCGGCTGCTGCCGCTGCTGGAGGAGGTTCTGGCCGAAGGCGGCGCCGCCTGGAGCGAGGTCGACGCGCTGGCGGTCTGCATCGGGCCGGGCAACTTCACCGGGCTGCGGATCGCGGTGGCGGCGGCGCGCGGACTGGCGTTCGGGCTCGGCGTCCCGGCGATCGGGGTCGGGCGGCTCGAGGCGCTCGCCGCGGGCCGCCCGGGGTTTGCGCTCGTGGCGATCGACGCCCGGCGCGACGCGGTCTACGTGCAGATGTTTCGCGACGGCGCGGCGCTCGGTCCGCCCGATCTGGTCGCGCGCACGGCGTTGGCGGGGCTGGCGCCCGGCGCAACGCGGCTCGGCGCGGCCGCCGAGGCGGGCACGCCCGAGGCGGAGGAGGCGCCGGACCCCGCGGCGCTCGCCGCCATCGCCGCGACCC
>JANOEW010000215.1:0-2785 GCA_031413475.1 Amaricoccus sp. | reverse complement strand
AGCGCCTCGAGCACCTTGCGCTCGGGCCCGGACAGGATCTCGAGCGCCGCGGCCTGCATCGCCGCGTCGGTCGGCCGGATGCTGGGTGGCCGCGCCATCCGGCGGCCCGCGTCGGTGAGCGACAGCATGCCGTTGCCGTCGATCCAGCCGCGGCTCCGGCACTCGCCGCGCGTGCGGATGAAGGCCCCGCCCGAGGCGGTGTAGCCGGCCTTCACCGCCACCGCGATCACCGTGGGCGCGCGCTGGCCGGTCGCCTCGAACCACGCGATCGCGTCGAGGATCTTCTTCTGAGGGTTCGACGGGCCGTCTCCATCGGCGTAGACCGCCGGGGGGAACAGATCGAGGAACTCGGGCGCGCGGGCGTTTTCTCGGTTGATCGCCGAGTCGTCCTTCGCGACGCCCTGCAGGTGCGCGAGGAGCTGCCGGAACTGGTCGCCGACAGCGGCCCAGAAGCGATCGAGGAAGACCGCCGCGCCGTCGACCGCCAGGCGTCGCTCGCGCATGCGCGCGTCGCCCAGCCCCGCCCGGCGCATTTCGTCCGAGATCGGCGCGGGCTGACGCTCGAACTCGCGGATACGATTCCGCTGGTCCTGCACCTGGTCGCGCAGCGCCGCCAGATCCCCGGCCTCGGCCTCGGCTTCCTGCGGGATCGCGGCGAACTTGGCGATCAGCTCCTTCATCGCCGCCGACGACGGCGGCGGGAGCGCCATCGTCTTGCCGGGTTCGGGGTGCCGGGTCTCGACCCTGGCGACCTTGAGCCGGACGATCTTTCGCGAGATCGCCGGCCCGAACGCGAAGAACTCGCCGGGCTCGAGGTCACGGAGCGCGGTGCGCGCCTCCGGCGCCGACATGCCCAGCGTGGCGGCTGCCCGCTTCGCGTCGATGTCGCTGTCGGTCTGGCCGATGAGGTAGTTCCGCGCCTGCGCCACCGCGGTCTTGTCGATCGAAGTGAGCCGCTGGGTCGCTAGCAGCGTCGCGAACCCGCGCTTCCGGCCGCGCGTCATCAGGCGGCGCACCGCCTTGGCCGACACGCTCTCGTCGTGCCCCTTCTCGGGGACGAAAACCTGCGCCTCGTCGAAGACGACCAAGGTCGGGCGCCACATCTCGCGCGGCAGCTCGAGCAGCGCCGTCGCGAAGTCGCGCGCGTAGATCTGCTGCTCGGCCTCGTCCATCTCCGACAGGTCGATCACCGCCGACGCGCCGGTCTCCATCAGGCGGCGCGCGAGCTGCGGCGCGTGCTGGATCGCCGCCGGCAGGTCGCCGGGCCGGCCGGCCGGCTTGCCGACCAGCACGTGCGCGAACCGATCGCGCAACGTGTAGAACTCGCCCTCGGGGTCGAAGATGATCTGCGGCATCGCGCTGGCGGCGATCTCGAGGATCTTGCGCAGCAGGTACGACTTGCCGCCGCCCGACATCGCGGTGATCACCATCCGGGCGGCCTGCAGCTTGTCGAGATCGAGGAGCACGGGCTCCCGGCTCTCGAGCGTGACGCCGAGCGCGGGCTTCTTCATGTCGTTCGCTTCTTCGCCAGGGCGACGAGCTCGGTCGCGATGAACGCGCCCAAGCCCAGGGTGATGCGGCTGTGGATGTCGGCGCCGGGGACGCCTTCGTTGAGGACCTGGTTCAGAGCGCGCATGATCTCGTCGGCCAGGCCGACCGGCGTGCAGACGCCGATGTCCCAGCGCTCGATCGTCTTCGGGGTGACGCCCAGCACGCGCGCCCACGAGCGCCGGTCGAAGCCCAGCGCCTCGCGGATCTGCCGCGGGGTTCGGTCCTTGGCCTTGCTCATGCCGGGTCCGGGGCCGGATCCGGCGGCGGCGCGGAGGTCTCGATCTGGTCGATCGCGGCGCGCAGCGCGGTCTCGAACTGGTCGATGAACGCGCGCGCCCGGCCGATGCTCCACCGCCCGTCGGCTTGCTCGTGGGCGGTGATCAGTATCCGGCCGCCGGCCGAAAACCCGGCCAGGTAGATTGCGGCCACCTCGGACAGGGAGCGCACCTTGCGGTAGAGCGGGATGGCCCGCACCAGCGGATCCATGTAGTCGGCGGCGAGCGCCCGCGCATCGCGTTCGGCGTTCTCGCCGACGAACACGCGGGGCAGGACATCCTCGAATCGGGGGCCCAGCGGCACCGCCCACGCGAACGGTGGCTCGACGCACTTGGTCCCGGGCGCGTGCACCCACCCGCACCCCTTGCATGGTGGCAGTACCGGGCTCACGTCTTCGTCTCCGAGACGACTTCGGCCTCGATGGCGTCGAGTTCGGCGTCGGATGCGGTGGCCTCGATGCCGCCGCCCTCGTCCTTGCTCCACGTGCTCTCGGCGTCGGTGACTCGGCCCGAGGGCAGCGCGGGCGCGGCCGGCGCGCCGCCGGCGAGCGCATTGTGCTTCGCGCGCCCGGCGGTCCGCATTGCCTCGATCTGCTCCATCGTCGGCACGGTGGACGCCGCCGGCAGCTCGGCCGGCTTGCCGTGCGCGCGGAACACCAGCGCGTCGCCGTAGCGGGTGAGCGGCGCGCGCAGCATGGCGAAGTCGGGCATCACGATCGGCTCGGCCGCATCGTCGGGCACGACGCGTCGGCCCTGGCAGACGGGGCAGATCTCGCCCAACGAGCCCGACACCATCGCGCCGCGGCCGGTGCACTCCGGGCAGGGCCGCATCGGCGTCGCGCCGATCACGTACCGCTCCCAGATGCCCTGGGCGTCGTCCAACGCCTCGGACCGGCGCTGGATCTCGTCCTGGGTGATCGCGTCGGCGATCTCGGCGTCGCTGATCGCCGGCGGCGGGG
>JANOEW010000214.1:0-1732 GCA_031413475.1 Amaricoccus sp. | reverse complement strand
GTGGCGGCCGAAGAGCGGGAGCTTCTGCTCGGGCTGGCGTGGGGGATGCGCGTGGAGGCTCTCGCGGCAGAGCTGGGCCTCACGACGCGCGGGACGGAGGATCGGCTCAAGCGGATTCGGGCGAAGCTTGGGACCAGGACGACCACCGAGGCCGTCGCAAGGGCCGTGGCCGTGGGTCTGATCCTCTAGACGTGGATTCCCACGTCGAGGACGTGGAAATCCGGTTATTGCACTACAACCTGAAGGCGATCATTTCCTCTCCGAAATCGCATTACGAGGGGAACCGATTGTCACGACGCCCGCTTCTGCACCGGATCGCCCTGGCCGCCACCATGATCTTCGGCGTGCGCGTCGAGACTATCCTCGCGCCGGCAGATCTGGTTGCGCGTCGAGTTCGAGCATGGCGTCGCAGATGCGCTCGGCTTGCTCGAACGGCAGGTGCCGCGGATCGCCGTAGAGAATGAAGTCGAAGGTGATGTCGTGGCTCCATCGGAAGTGGCTCAACACCGCCTGCGACGGGAAGACCCGCCCCCGCTCGTAGTCGGCATAGGTCGACGTCGCCAGGCCTAGCGCTTCGGCCATGTCCTTCTGGGTCACGCCGAGCGCCATCCTGACCGCACGCAATCGGAACGCCGTCGCCTCGAGGGAAATGTCCCGGTAGCGGGCCAGTGACCGGGCCTTCTCAACATCCATGAACCGCGCCTTCCACTGCACCTCCGATCGGCGTCACTTTCCGACTTTTCCGGATAGAATGCTAGAGTTCGTTTTACGCATCTTGCTGATCCGCATTCTCCGCATTATCGAGGGTTCATGTCGACCAACCCTCGCCGTTTCATCATCGCGCTCGGCGGCTACAAGACGGTAGCGCAGCGGCTCGGCATGCCCGAGTCCACGGTGCACGGCTGGACCACTGCCGAGGACGGCAGGATGCCGTCGCGCCTCTACCGGGCGCTGGCTGAGCTCGCCGACGAGGCCGGAGTCCCGCGCCCGGCGCCTGACCTGTTTCGCTTCCTCCCGCTCCCGCTACCGCCCGCAACCGAGGAGCGCACGGCGTGAGCAAGTTCACCGCAGCACAACTTCGAGAGTGACGTCACATGGCGAAAGCGCCCGTCATCCGGATTCCTCGCCCCCGGCTCAGCGAGATCGAGCTATGCGCCTGGATCGCTCAGGCGGCGCCAGGCGCGGTTCTCGAATACCACCGCGGCTTCCTCGCGCTCGACCGCACATCGTTCGGACGGCTCAATGACAGCCAGGCCCGTGCTGCCCTCGCGCTCCTCGGCAGCCGGGCGCACGACCTCGCCGAGCGGGAACTCGTGCATCTGGTCCAGTACCGCCACGGACCCGAGGACTACAGCTATCTCGCCGTCGCGCGGCCGCGCCGCAAAGGCGCGCTCCCCGATTTTGCAACCCACACCATCACCGAGGAGGCCGCGTAGTGAACGCTCCAGCCAACCGTCCCCAACTCGGGGACTTGCCCACCATGCCCATCGGCGAGATCGCCAAGCTGCCCGCGCCGATGCTCGCGCTCCTCCAGGACGAGGCTGAAGAGGGTGCGAAGGCGGCACGCTCGCTGGCCGACTGGCTCAACGGCGCCATCGCGCTTCGCTACGCCGACCGCGCCGCCGCCGCCCGCCGCGCGGAGGGCAAGGACACGGGCACGATCCGCCTCGACGACGGCGAGGTCACCGTGATCGCCGATCTGCCGAAAAAGATCGACTGGGACCAGGACGAA
>JANOEW010000213.1:0-8764 GCA_031413475.1 Amaricoccus sp. | reverse complement strand
CGTCAGGCGCGCGGCGAGCGTCTCCGCGACGGCGCCGAAGGCGGCCGCCTCGGGCGCGAGCCAGCCGGGCAGCCGATCGGGCGCGACCAGCCGCCAGGACGCCGCCCCGCGCCACAGCGCCTCAGCCGAAACGGCCCGCGCTTCGGCCCGGACCCGCGCCGCGGCGGTCGCGAGCGGAATCAACCGGCCGACCCGGGCGTAGCCTGGATCGACGCCACCGGCCGCCGCTACCTCGGCCCAATGCGCATCGGCGGACAGCAGCGCGTCGAGCTGGAACGCCTTCTTCGCCGACCAGGCTTCGGGCGGGTGCGGCGCCAGCGCCCCGACCAGGCCGCCGCTCGCCCCCGCGCCCGGCGTCGCCGCCTCGGCGACGATCACCCGCAGGCCGCGACGCAGACAGGCGAAGGCGCAGCTCAGTCCGAACACCCCGGCGCCGACCACCAGAACGTCCGTCGACCCGCCCGCCATCCGGCCCTTTCCCGCGCCACGCCCCGTCCCTATGATCCGCGTGACCTTCCCGACGGATAGACCATGGACCGGCGCGCAATGCAAAACGCGGGGGTGGGCGCGCGCCGCGCCGCCGGCTTCCGGTCTGCGGGCCACGGGAACCTGGGCGCGCGCGACGCATGACGCGCGACAATCCCCGCCTCGGCATCGCGCTGATGATCCTGACCTCGGCGATCTTCGCGGCCCAGGACGGGGTGTCGCGCCACCTCGCCGCCAACTACAGCGTCATGACCGTGGTGATGCTGCGTTACTGGTTCTTCGCGGCCTTCGTCGTGGCGCTCTGCGCGGTCCGCGGCGGCGGCCTGCGCCAGGTGGCGCGCACGGCGCAGCCGGGCCTGCAGATCTTCCGCGGCGTGCTGCTCGCCGCCGAGATCTGCCTGACCGTGCTCTCGTTCGTGCTGCTAGGGCTGATCGAGACCCACGCGGTGTTCGCGGTCTATCCGCTGCTGATCGCAGCACTTGCCGGCCCAGTGCTTGGGGAATACGTCGGCTGGAGGCGCGGGCTCGCGATCGCGGTCGGCCTCGTCGGGGTGCTGGTGATCCTGCGCCCCGGCCTGCGCGTGTTCAGCCCGCAGGCCCTGATTCCGCTGGTCGCGGCGTTCATGTTCGCGCTCTACGGCCTGCTCACGCGCCTCGCCGCGCGCCGCGACAGCGCCGCGACCAGCTTCTTCTGGACCGGCGTGGCCGGCGCCGCCGCGATCACCCTCGTCGCCCCGTTCTGGTGGACGCCGATCGAGGGGACGGCGGACATGATCTGGATGGCCGCGCTCTGCGCCACCGGGGCGCTCGGGCACTTCCTGCTGATCAAGGTCTACGAGATCGCCGAGGCCGGCGTGGTGCAGCCGTTCTCGTATCTTCAGCTCGTGTTCGTCTCGATCATCGCCGTCGGCCTGTTCGGCGAGCGGCCCGACCGCTGGACCCTGGCCGGCGCGGCGCTGATCCTGGCGGCAGGCCTCTACACGCTGGCGCGCGAGGCGCGGTTGTCGCACAAGCGAACGTGACCGCGGCCCGCGCCCGCTGCGGGCATGGTCGCGCGCACCCCGACCCGAGCTAGAGCTTCGCATGGACCGCCTTTGCGCCTTCGCCTTCGCCCTGGCCGTCGCGGTCGGGCTCGCCGCGACCGCCGGCGCGCTCGGACCGGTGACCTTCGGGCCCGATCTCGCGGCGGAAGGCTGGGAGACGGTTACCTTCCGCGGCCGCGTGCCCGCCGAGTTCCGCGCCGATGGCGCCGACGGCCTGCGAATACGCTCGGACAAGGGCGTGTCGGTGGTCTACCGCACGCTGGCGTCGCGCTTCGGCCCCGCCGAGGCGGCGCGCTGGCGCTGGCGGGTCGAGGCGGGGGTGCCCCCGACCGACCTCGCCCGCCGCGGTGGCGACGACCGCGACATCGCGCTCTATTTCCTCTTCGCCAACGACGCCCGCGCCGCCGAGAACCCGCCGACCACGCTCACCGGGGCGCTGCTGCGCGGCCGGGCGCTGATCTACGTCTGGGGCGGCGACGCGGCGGCCGGGCAGGTGATCGCCAGCCCGCACATGGCTGGCCGCGGCCAGATCCTCGTCCGCCGCCCGGCGGCCAGCGCGACCGGGGCCTGGATCGACGAGACCGCCGACCTGCGCGCCGACTTCCGCCGGGTGTTCGGCCGCGAACCCGGGCCGCTGGTGGCCGTGGCGGTGTCCTCCGACAGCGACGACACCGGCCGACTGATCGAGGCCCGGCTGGCGGACCTCACCCTGCGCTAACTCGCGGCCCCGATGTCGGACGCCAGCCGGATCGGCGGCGTCTCGCCGTCGAGCCGCGCACGATAGACGTGCAGGCTCTCCAGCACGCGCATCACGTAGTTGCGCGTCTCCTCGAACGGAATCGTCTCGATCCATTGCACCGCGTCCGCGTCCGGCGCGCGCGGGTCGCCGAACGCACCGATCCACTCGCGCACCCGGCCCGGCCCGGCATTGTAGGACGCCGCGGCCAGGATATAGGAGCCGCGATAGGCGTCCAGCATCCGCCTAAGATAGGCCGTGCCGAGCCGGGCGTTGTACATCGGGTCGCCGGTCAGCCGGTCGGCGTCGTAGCCGATCCCCAGCTTGACCGAGACCTCCCGGGCGGTGGCCGGCATCAGCTGCATCAGCCCGCGCGCGCCGGCGGAGCTGACGGCATCGGGGTTGAACTCGCTCTCCTGCCGCGCGATCGCCAGCGCGAACTCCTTCGGCACCGGCCAGCGCCGGTCGGCCATATCGTGCAGCGGGTAATACTGGCTCGGCAGCAGCACCCCGTCCGCGGCGGCGTCCTTGGCGATGCGCACGCCCAGATGCGGCCGGCCGAGATCGATCGCCATCTGCGCCAGCGCCGCGCGCTGCGGCGGCGGCAGGCTCTCGGCCGCGTGGCGCAAGAACTGCACCGCGCGGGCGTCGTCGCCGGCAGCGGCGAGCAGCTGCGCCGCCAGCACCACCGGCGACCGCAGAAAGGGCTGGCCGCGCCAGTCCGGCGCACTGACCTCGCCCGCGAGCCGCGGGTCGGGCGCGACCCCGACCCTCTCGGCGGCGAGCTGGCCGTAGAAGCTGGTCTGATGCTGCGCGCCCGCGCGATACGCCGCGTTCGCCGCCGCGGCGTCGCCGGCCCGCTCGTGGGCAAGGCCCAGCCAGTAGCCGGCGCGGCCGAGGCTGATCGGGGTGGTCACCGCGGCGCGGAACCGCTCGAAATGCCCCGCTGCGGCCCGCGGGTCGTCCATTCGGGTCAGCGCGACGAAGCCCGCCACCCATTCGGCGTCGGCGTAGTCCGCGCCCGAGTCCGGGCCGCCGAAGTTCCGTGCGGCCAGGGCATACGCCGCCGCGACGTCGCCGCGCCGCAGCGCCTGCCGCGCCAGGTTGGCGCGCCGCTCCATCCACATGTCCGGCCGGCCCAGCGCCTCGGCCGATGTCGAACGCTCCAGCAGGAACGCCTCGGCCTCGTCCCAGCGCCCCTTGCCCACCCGGTAGACATACCGCTCGTAGGCCAGGCCCGGGTCTGCATTCACGCTGTTCGGCAGCGCGTCGATCAGCGCGGTCGACCCGTCGGCGCCGGTCCGCACCGCGATGCGCGCCTCGGCCAGCGCCCGCCAGTCCGCCGGGACACGCGGCAGCATGGCCGCGGCCTCGGCGGTCGATCCGCGCCAAAGCAGCATGTCGAGGCGCGCGACGTGGTGGGCGGCGATCAGGTCCGGATGGCGCGCGGCGATCGTGTCCTGCTCCCCCAGCGCCATCGACATCTCCCGCCAGGCGCGCAGGATCTCGGCCTCCGCGGCCGCCTCACGCCCGAGCGCCGCCAACCCCGCGGCATAGCGAAAGGCGCCGGTCCCGGTCAGCGGCGGCTCGTCCTGGAAGAACCCGAGCACGACGGTCGCGGGCAGGTCCGCCGGCATCGACCGCTCGGCGTGGCGGCGCATAAGCCCCAGGCTCGGCCAGGCCGGGTTACGGGCCAGAAAGCCCTTATACTCGCTCCAGTCGCCGACGCCGTCGCGCAGCCGGATCCACAGCACGATGTCCGACCCCACGGGCTCGCCGGTCCTCCCGGCCAGGTCCGCGGCGCCGGCCCAGTCCCCGGCCTCGGCCTTGCCGATCGCGTCCGCCAGCGTCGCGACCTCTCCCGAGTCTATGGGTGGCGACCCCGCGCCCGGCGCCGCCGCCAGCGCTGCGACGAGCGCGAAGGGAAGGGCGGCGACCGTGAAAACACGCATGCTCGGACCTCAATCTCGGGAGTGTTTTCGCAATTCTATACCATGGCGTGTGCCGCCCGTCTCGGACGATGGGCGGAGTTCCGCTGGATTTTCGCCCGCCCGCGCTGCTTGCGGCTTGCGGGCGTTGCGACTACACCGCTCGGACCCGTCCATCACGCTCCGGAGCGCGCCATGTTCAGAGGCTCAATCCCCGCGCTCGTCACGCCGTTCGCTGGCGGAAACGTCGACGAGGCTGCGCTGATCGGACTGATCGACTGGCACCTCGCCGAAGGCAGCCATGGGCTGGTTCCCGTCGGCACCACCGGCGAAACGCCGACGCTCAGCCACGACGAGCACGAGCATGTGATCGAGGTGGTGGTGAAGACCGTGCGCGGCCGCATCCCGGTGATCGCCGGCTGCGGCTCGAACAGCACCGACGAGGCGATCCGGCTGATGCGCTTCGCCAGGCGCGTCGGCGCCGACGCGGCGCTGGTGGTCACGCCCTACTACAACAAGCCCAATCAACGCGGGCTCTACCACCACTTCCGCACGCTGCACGATGCGGTCGACCTGCCGATCCTGATCTACAACATCCCCGCCCGCTCGGTCGTCGACATGACGCCCGCCACCATGGGCGAGCTGGCGCAACTGCCGCGCATCGTCGGCGTCAAGGACGCGACCGGCGATGTCACGCGCGTATCGGATACTCGCATTACGTGTGGCCCGGAGTTCATCCAGCTCTCCGGCGAAGACGCGAGCGCGCTCGGCTTCAACGCCCATGGCGGCACGGGCTGCATCTCCGTGGTGGCGAACATCGCGCCGCGGCTCTGCGCCGACTTCCAGGAGGCCACGCTCGCAGGTGACTACGCGAGGGCCCTGGCCCTGCAGGACCGGCTGATGCCGCTGCACCGCGCCGCCTTCGCCGAGCCCAACCCCTGCCCGACCAAGTATGCGCTGTCGCTGCTCGGCAAGTGTCACGACGAGGTTCGCTCCCCCATGGTTCCGATCGAGGAGCCTGCCCGCGCGCGCATGCGCGCCGCCCTGCGCCACGCCGGCCTGCTGAACTGACCGCACTCAGCGCGTCGCCGACAGCGCATCGGCTGGCAGGTCGATCGCGGCCAGCCGCCAGACCCGGCCCTTGCGACGAAAGACCAGCGCGCCGGCGGCGGGCGCACCCGCTCCGACGACCCGAAAGGTCGAGAACCCCTCGCGCTCGATCTCGAACTCGGCGCCGATCCGGACCGGCGGCGGCGGCCCCGAGGCGGCGGTCGCAAAGATTGTCCGCACCCCCGCCGGCGTGACCAGCCGGTCGATCACCGGATCGAGCCTCGCCATCCCGAGCGCAGCGCCGAGCGGACCGATCCTGGCTTCGCCGTCGCGCATCTCGGCCAGCATCGCCGCGCCGAACTCGGTCTCGAGGCTGTCGCGCAGCGCCGTAAAGTCCACGAAGCTCGCCAGCGCCGCCGCATCCCGCGCCTCGGCGGCGCGACGCATCTGGCTCAGGGTCCAGACCGGCGCAGTAAAATGCCAGATCACCGCCGCAAGCGCGACCGTCAGCACCAGCGCTGAAATCGAAGCGGCCCGCATCGCCAACCCCACCGGTTCCCCGGAAGCGACCCTACCGCCCCGCCATCCGCGGATCGAGCGCCGAGGCGTTACCGGGTTAATCCGCGGCCGTCACCACGGATAGACCCGGCCGTCGTGGTTGAAGAACCCGCCGGTCTGCTCCAGCGTCAGCGTGTCGAACATCCGCCGCATCGCCGCGACGCTGGTTTCGACCGACAGCGTCGCGCCCGGTCCGCCCATGTCGGTCCTGACCCAGCCGGGGTTGATCACCACCACCGTCACGCCGCGCGCCCGCAAATCGAACGCCCGCGCCCGCATCGCCATGTTCAGCGCCGCCTTCGAGGTCCGGTACATCAGCGCCATGCCCGAGCCCGCGTCCCCGATCGAGCCCATGCCCGAGGTGATCGCCACCGCCAGCTTGCGCTCGCCCGCGGCCAGCCGGTCGGCGAAGGCGTCCAGCACCCTGACCGGCCCCATGGCGTTCACGTCGAATGTCGCGGCCCAGCGGGCGTAGTCCACCCGGCCCGGCCCGTCCTGGGTGTCGCCGATCACGCCGGCGCTGTTGATCAGCACGTCGAGCGGCTCGCCGCTCGCCGCTGCCGCGGCCTCCACCGAGGCCAGCGAGGTCACGTCCATCGCGGTCGGCGCGACGTCCCCCGGCAACGCCCTCAACGCCGACGCGGCGCCCGGGTCGCGGCAGGCGGCGAGCACGCGCCAGCCGTCCGCCGCATACTGGCGCGCCAGTTCGAGCCCGATGCCACGATTCGCGGAGGTGATCAGCACGGCGGGCATGGACGGCTCCCCAAGGTTTCCCCGTTCGTCAGCCCTACGCGTGCGCGCAGTCCTTGTCGATCCAAAGCTCCTGCCCCCGATTCGCGGCGCATGCCGCGCCCGTTTGGGGAGGCCGTCCGTCCGGCGCGCCGCTGGACTCGATCGCGGGCCTCGCCTATGCCGCGAGGCCTGATGACCGAGAAACCCGCACGCCCGCAGAAGATCGTCGCCGAGAACCGGCGCGCGCGCTACAATTACGCGATCGAGGACGACATCGAAGCCGGCATCATGCTCGAAGGCTCCGAAGTCAAATCGCTTCGCACCGGCAAGGCCAACATCGCCGAGAGCTACGCCACCGTCGAGGGCGGCGAACTCTGGCTGATCAACGGCTACATTCCCGCCTACGAGCAGGCCAAGACCTTCGGCCACGACGAGCGCCGCCGCCGCAAGCTGCTGGTGAACAAGCGCGAGCTGGCGAAGCTCTGGCAGGGCATCGGCCGCGAAGGCATGACGCTCGTGCCGCTCAAGCTCTATTTCAACGACAAGGGCCGCGCCAAACTGCTGCTCGGGATCGCCAAAGGCAAGAAGTTGGCCGACAAGCGCGACACCGAGAAAAAGCGCGACTGGGAGCGCGAAAAGGCGCGCGTGCTGCGCGCCCGCGGCTGAGACCCGGAGAACCTCAGCCCTGCAACGGGCTCACCAACGGCGCGAGCGTCCTGACCCGGAGGTTGATCTCGTGAGTCGGCAGGAAAGGCACAGCTAGGCTGTAGGGGAACTCGACCGACACCTCCATGAACTGCGTGCCGACGATCTCGGTGATCGCCACCTCCAGCGCGACCGCGGCGTAGTCCGAGAGCCGCGCCTGCAGCGCTGCCTCAAGGTCACCCGGCGTCGTGTCGGGGTCAAGGTGTACGGTTCGGATCACCTCGCCGAGCGCATGGTTCATGTCGTTGCGCGCCATCAGCGCCCGGCCGACGTGGAAGACGCCGAAGAGCAGGGTGACGATCATGCCGAAGACCAAACCGAACTCCAGCGCGGCCGTGCCGGCGTCGCACGCGCGAAGCCGCCGCGCCAAGCCTGCGGTGGCGGGCCTAGCGGATTTTGATGCGGGTCTGGGAGGCAACCTGCCGCTCCCCGAAGAACAGGCCCGCATGCGGGCGCTCGGCGGCGATCGCGTAGAAGACCTCCGGCGCGTCACCGCTGCCGCAGACCGCCGTGCACGAGGCCGCGGCATCGCCGCAGCTGCACAGCCGCTCCACCTCTACGGACAGATCCACGGGCGAGCCGCTCGAGGCGACGACCAGCGCCTCGATGGCGTCGGCGTCGTTGTTGAGCGAGATCGCGGCCTGGGCGCCCGCGCGCACAATGCGGTCGAGTTCCATGCGCACGCCGAGGCCGAGGCCAACGTCGACCATGGCCATCAGCCCGAGCACCTGCATCGGCGCGATGATCCCGAACTCAAGCGCGCTGGCCCCGCGACGGTCGCGCAGCAGCTTCAGGAAAAACGGACCGGTCATCGCGCTACTCCACAAGCGTGATAAGGCGCGAGGTGCGGATGTCCTCGACCGGCCAGCCGGTGCAGTCCATCCCGACCTGCGAGTTGCCGGAGAAGGTGATGGTGCGCGCCACCACCTGCGTACATCCCCCCACGGACCTGCCGCCGCCCAGCATGCTGATGTCGCTGTCGCGGGCGTAGATCGCGCCGTTGAAGAATGAGGTCGAGTTGCCGTTTATCCTGTGCTCGACGCCGCCGGCGTTTCGGTCGCCGAAGAGCAGCATGCCGGCGTACGCGCCCGTCGTCGGCGCGTTCAGCTGTATCGTCGCGCCGCCGTTGAATCGGGCGCTGCCGGTTCCCTCGAAATAGATGGTCACACCGGTCCCGCTGACCGTCGCCCCGGCATTGATCGTCAGGTCGCCGGTTAGGACATAAACGCCGGGATCGAGGCTTACCGTGCCCTTGAGGTCGAGCGAAGTAAAGCACCCGGGCCTCATTGCGATCGTCTCCCGGGGGTTGTTTCTCGGTCCTGCGGTGCAACCTGTCGCCGTCGGGACGGGAACGTCGGCATAAGGGTCGGGTACGACGTCCGCGTGTTCGTACGGCGCCACGCATTCCGTCAGGGTGAGGGTGGCCGACACCTGGACGGTGCCCGACGCCGACATGCAGTCGGTCTGGACATCGGCCGATCCGGTCACCTCCACCGAATCCTCCGCGATCGAGTTCGCGAAACACA
>JANOEW010000212.1:0-1951 GCA_031413475.1 Amaricoccus sp. | reverse complement strand
GTGCAGCCGTTGAGGACCTGGAAGGTCCCGTACCACTTGGAAACGTCCTTGATCTCGATCATCGGCATGGCGCTTGAACCTTATCGGACGATGGCGATCTTCTGCTGCAGCCGCTTGACGAGCAGCGACAGGCCGAAGCTGGCGATGAAGTAGACGATCGCGACGAAGATGTACATCTCGACCAGGCGTCCGTCGCGCTGCGCGACCTTGGACGCCGCCCCGAGGAAATCGGTGATCGACAGCACGTAGACGAGCGAGGTGTCCTGGAACAGGATGATTGTCTGCGTGAGCAGGATGGGCGTCATGTTGCGGAAAGCCTGCGGAGCACCACGGTGCCCATCGTCTGCCAGTAGTTGAGGCCGAGCGCGTAGCCGGCCGAGACCTGGCCGCGCGAGATCGACGGGATGCCCGCCCGCATGATCTCGGAGTAGTACGCGGCTTCGAACATGACGAAGGTGATCACCGACGAGGCGAACGCGCCGACGCGGATCGGCTGCGACGAGCCGGTGATCCACGCGCCGATGTACGGCACGAGGAAGTAGAACCAGAAGATCACGAGCAGCAGCGGGATCGACCGCATCAGGTTGACGTAGCCGGTGGCGACGACCGCCAGCACCCGGAACGACGACAGCCGCATCATCGCGAGCAGCGTGCCGAACACGATCCCGCCGAGCGCCGACATCGCGGTCAGCGTCAGCGTGAAGGTCATCCCCTCCCGGAAGAGGTAGCCGAAGCTCCGCTGGACGACGTCGAAGTCGAAGGCGCCCATCAGTGCGCGCCTCCGCCCACCGCCGCCGGGCCGATGAAGCCCGGGACCGCGATGCTCTTCTCGAACTTGCGCATCAGCGTGACCACGGTGAGGTTGACGACGATGTAGATCACCGTCGCCGCGGTGAAGGCCTCGAACACCTGGAAGGTGAACTCCTGCATCGAGCGCGCCGCGGCCGTCAGCTCGATCAACCCGATGGTCAGCGCGACCGACGTGTTCTTGATGAGGTTCATCGTCTCGCTGGTGAGCGGCGGGAGGATGATCCGGTAGGCCATCGGCAGGACCACGTAGCGGTAGGTCTGCGGCAGCGTGAGACCGAGCGCGGTGCCCGCCATCGACTGCCCGCGCGGGAGCGCCTGGATGCCGGCGCGTACCTGTTCGGCGATGCGGGCGGAGGTGAAGAGACCGAGCCCGATGACGGCCGGAACGAACGAGCCCCAGGGCGGCGGCATCTGCTTGATCGCGTCGCCGAACGCCTTCGGCAGCACCTCGGGCAGCACGAAGTACCAGAGGAACAGCTGGACGAGGAGCGGGATGTTGCGGAACAGCTCGACGTAGGCGTTGCCGAGGCGCACCGCCCACTTCAACGGTGTCGTGCGGATCACGCCGACGATCGAGCCGAACACCAGCGCGATGACACCGGCGCAGACGGCGGCGAGGAGCGTCCATCCGAGACCGTGGACCAGCGTCATCATCCACGTCTGCTGGCCGTCCGCCGACGTCTGGAAGAGGATGCCCCAGTTCCAGTTGTACTTCACCGCGGCCCTCCCTGGCTTTGGCCCCGCGAGGACGGAGCGCCGCGCGTCTTTCGACTATAACAAACAAAACGGGGAGCCGAAGCTCCCCGTCCTGGTCCGCACCGCCCGGGTGCGGGATGCACCGGTTTCGCGCTTACTTGTACACGGACGGATCGCCGTTCGACGTCGGGTTCGCGAGCGTGCGAGCGAGCTGCGGGCTCATCGGCACGTTCATCGTGATGCCCTTGGGCGGGACCGGCTTCTGGAACCACTTGTCGTAGAGGGCCTTCATCTCCGGGCTCTTGTAGAGCGCCGCGGTCGCGCCGTCGACCACGCGGCGGAAGCCGGCGTCGTCGCGCGGGATCATCGCGCCGTAGGGCTCGACCGTGTAGGCCTCGCTGCCGACCATGTAGTCAGCGGGCGCCTTCGAGTTCGCGACCAGGCC
>JANOEW010000211.1:0-3444 GCA_031413475.1 Amaricoccus sp. | reverse complement strand
ACCCCTACCAGCCGATCGAAAAGCGCCTGCGGATCATGCGCGGCGTGCTCGAGGTACTGCGTGACGCCGGCCATCCGGTCACGGTGGTGACCAAGGGCGCGCTGGTGGAGCGCGACGCCGACATTCTCGGCGCGATGGGTCGCCGCGGGCTGGCTCATGCCGGCGTCTCGCTGACCACGCTCGACCGGTCGCTGTCGCGCGCGTTGGAGCCGCGCGCGGCCGCGCCGGAGCGCCGGCTGGCCGCGATCCGCGCCTTGACCGACGCCGGCTGTCCGGTGCGGGTGATGATCGCGCCGGTTATTCCCGGGCTCAACGACGCCGAGATCGAGGCGTTGCTCGCGGCGGCGCGGCGTGCCGGCGCGGTGGCCGCGAGCTACGTCGCGCTGCGACTGCCCGGCGAGGTGGCCGGCCTGTTCCGGGAATGGCTGGCCGAGGCGTATCCGGATCGTGCGGCCCGGGTGATGAAACGGGTGCGCGCGCTGCACGGCGGGCGCGACTACGACGCGGCCTGGGGCAAGCGCATGACCGGCGAGGGCGTCGAGGCCGACCTGATCGCGCGGCGCTTCACGCTGGCCGTCGGGCGGCTCGGCCTCGCGCGCGACCTGCCGTCGCTCGACACGGCGCAGTTCCGGGCGCCAGTTCCCCCCGGCGGTCAGTTCGCGCTGTTCTGATCGCGGCGGGCTCTCTCGCGCCGCCCGGCCTGATCACGGCTCCCGCCGCCGCGCGGCGCCGGCGGTTCATCCCAGCATGTCAGGCTGCGATCACCCGATCGTCAGTCCGGCGCGATCACGCGTTCACGTCCACGACCACGCGGCCGCGCACCTGGCCGGCGAGGATGGCGCGGCCAAGTTCGGGCAGATCGCTGAGCGTCGCCGGCTGGATCATCGCCTCGAGCCGCGACATCGGCAGGTCGCGCGCCACGCGTGCCCAGGCCACGACCCGGTTGTCATAAGGTTGCAGCACGCTGTCGATCCCGAGCAGGCTCACGCCGCGCAGCAGGAATGGCACGATCGACAGCGGCACGTCCGCGCCGCCCACGAGGCCCACCGCCGCCACCGCGCCGCGATATTTGAGCTGCTTGAGCACACGCGACAGCATCGCCCCGCCGACCGCGTCGACGCACCCCGTCCAGGTCTCGCTCTCGAGCGGCTTCGGGATCGCGGCGTCGAGGTCCGCGCGGGGAACGATCCGGGTCGCGCCGAGCTGGCGCAGATAGTCCTCGGTCTCCGGCCGCCCGGTCACCGCCGCCACCTCGTGGCCCAGCGCCGCGAGCAGGCAGACCGCGACCGAACCCACGCCCCCCGCCGCGCCGGTGACCAGCACCGGACCGCGCCCGGCCACGAGCCCGTACGCCTCGAGCGCCATCACCGCGAGCATCGCGGTGAAACCCGCGGTTCCGACCGCCATCGCCTGGCGCGTCGTCAAGCCGTCGGGCAGCGGCGCCAGCCAGTCCGCCTTGACCCGCGCCTTCTGGGCGTAGCCGCCCCAGTGCGCCTCGCCCACCCGCCAGCCGGTCAGCACGACCTTGTCCCCGGGGCGGTAGCGCGGATCGGTCGAGGTCTCGACCGTTCCGGCGAAATCGACGCCGGGGATGTGCGGGTAGCGCCGGACCAGTCCGCCGCCCGGGCCGAGACAGAGCCCGTCCTTGTAGTTCAGGGTGGAGAATTCGACCGCGACGGTTACGTCGCCCTCGGGCAGGTCGTCAAGCGACAGCCGTTTGATCGCGGCCTCGGTTCGGCCTTCGGCGTCCTTGTCCACAACGAGGGCGTTGAACGACATCGAGTCTCCCCGGCGCCGGTCGGCGCGTCCGTCCCGCGCCGGCCAACCGCCGCGGTCAGTCTTTCGACGACAGCACCGGCGCCGGCGCCCCCGACCCCGAGCAGCCACCGACCTGCAACAGCCCGTGGCCGTAGATCGGGTCGCGGCCCGGCGCGCCGAGGTCGCGGGCGCTGGACGCGATCCGGGCCCGCCCGTCGTTGATGTCGTGCGCGCGGCCCTGCGCCAGGTCACGCGCCACGGTCGCGGTCACGAACGGCGCGGCAAACGAGGTGCCGGTCCAGAACGCCTCGCCGCCGCGGGCGTCGGCGCCCCAGATATCGACGCCGGGGGCGGTCACGTAGATGTAGGCGCCGCGGTTGTTGCGCCCGTAGGGCCGGCCGCGCGCGTCGACCGCGGCGACCGCGATCACGGCCGGATAGGCGGCGGGATAGGCGGGCGCGGCGGTCGGGCCGTCGTTGCCGGCGGCGGCGACCATCACCAGTCCGCTGGCGGCGGCCGCGTGCACCGCCGCCTCGAGCAGCGCATTCGGCGGACCCATGAGCGAGAGGTTGACCACGGGCACGCGCTGCGCGGCCATCCAGTCCAGCGCCTCGATGATCGCCGGCGCGTCGGCACGCAGTCCGTAGGCGTCCTGCGCGAAGACGTTGGCGCTGAACAGCTCGGCCCCCGGCGTCAGCGGCCCCGCGCCGGGAAGTTCGCCCACCAGGATGCTGGCGATCGCGGTGCCGTGGGTGACGTTGGTGGCCGCGTCGCGCGCGACGAAGTTCCGGCGCGTGATCCGGGCCGCGGCGAGCGAGGCGTGCTTGCCGACCCCCGAGTCGATCAGACCGATGCGCGCGTCGATCCGACACGAGCCGCTGGCCGGTGCGCCGATCATCGTGGCCGCGTAGCGCACCGGAACCTGACCGCCGCTCGGGCGGTAGAGGTGCGCGAGATCGAACGTGACCTCCGGCAGGACCGCGCGCACGCGCGCGAGCGCCGCCTCGGCCGTCTGGTTCTCCGGCGTGCGCAGTTTCGCGACCACCCGGTTGCCGAGCAGCGGACTGCGTCGTTCCGAGATCACCCGGAACCCCAGCGCCCCGGCCATCTGCCGCGCCCGCGGGGTGAAGCCCAGGGCGGAGATCTCGAATTGCCGTTGGTTGAGCCGCGATCCGCCGGACGAAAGCTCGATGCGCGGGGCCGTGGCTGCCGACTTCGGCTGCGGCTCGACCGGCCGTGTCGCGAGTGCGGTCGGCGTCGGCACGGGCGCCGGCGCGACCACCGGCTGGACCGGCGCCGGCGCAATCGGCTCGATCTCCGCGGTCACGGCCGGGCGACCGCCGCCGAAGATCGCCTTGATCAACGCCGGCAGGCTCGGCGCCGGACCCGCGGACCCCTCCGACCCTCGTCCTTCCGCCAGCGCCGTGTCGGGCGCCGGCCCGTCGGCGCTCCGGTCGCCCGAACCCGGCCCGGACGTATCGGCCAGATCAGACGCGTCGCCCGAGGTCGTCGGCGACGGCTCGCCCACACCGGAGGTCGTCTCGGTTTCGGTGGCGCCTGCGGTTTCGGTTCCGGTCGCCGTCTCGGTCTCGGTCACCGTCTCGGTCGCCGTCTCGGTTTCGGTCGCCGTCTCGCTTCCGGTCGCCGTCTCGGTTTCGGTCGCCGTCTCGGTTTCGGTCGCCGTCT
>JANOEW010000210.1:0-4109 GCA_031413475.1 Amaricoccus sp. | reverse complement strand
CGGTCGAGGTCCGGGACGGGATCGCGGTCGTCACCATCGACAACCCGCCGGTCAACGCCGCCGGCCTCGCGGTACGCGAAGGCCTGATGGCCGCGGCCGAGCGCATCGACGCCGACCCGGACGTGCGGGCGGCGGTGCTGATCGGCGCGAGGGCGACCTTCGTCGCCGGCGCCGACATCGCCGAGTTCGACCGCCCGCCGGCGCCGCCGCACCTGTCCGACGTCATCGCCCGCATCGAGGCGTCGGCGAAACCCTGGGTCGCCGCGATCCATGGCGCGGCGCTCGGCGGTGGGCTGGAACTGGCGCTCGGCTGCGCCCGCCGCATCGCCACGCCCGATGCCCGGCTCGGGCTGCCCGAGGTCACGCTCGGCCTGATCCCCGGCGCCGGCGGCACCGTCCGCCTGCCGCGCCTGATCCCCCTGCGCGCCGCGCTCGACCTCGTCGCCGGCGGCAAGCCGATCACGGCCGCCGAGGCGCTCGGCATCGGCCTGATCGACGGCATCGCCAACGGCCCGCTGCTCGACGCGGCGCTCGCCCTCGCCGCGGAGGTCCCCCCGCGCGCCCGCGACGCCGTGCTCTACGCGTCCACCGTCGACTGGGACGCCGAAATTGCCGCCCAGCGCCGCCGCGCCCGCGGCCAGGCCTCGCCCGTCGAGGCGGTCGAGGCGCTGCGCGATGCCGTGACGCTTCCCCCCGGGGCCGCATTCGCCGCCGAGCGCGCGCGCTTCCTGCGGCTGCGCGGCTCGGACCAGGCCCGCGCGCTGCGCCACGTCTTCTTCGCCGAGCGCGCCCTCGCCCGCCCCGCCGACCTCCGGGGCGTCGCCCCCCGCCCCACCGCCCGCTGTGGCGTCGTCGGCGCCGGCACCATGGGCGCGGGCATCGCCACCGCGCTCCTCCTCGCCGACCGCCACGTCACGCTGGTCGAGCGCGAGGCCGCCGCGCTCGACCGCGGCCGCGCGACCATCGCCGCCAACCTCGCGGACGCCCGCGCCCGCGGCCGCATCGACGCCGACCGCGAGGCGGCGCTGATCGCCCGGCTGACCGGCGCCACCGACCTCGCCGCGCTCGCCCCGGCCGACCTCGTCGTCGAGGCCGTCTTCGAGGACCTCGACGTCAAGATCGAGCTCTTCAGC
This sequence comes from Amaricoccus sp., assembly GCA_031413475.1. Lineage (GTDB taxonomy): Bacteria > Pseudomonadota > Alphaproteobacteria > Rhodobacterales > Rhodobacteraceae > Amaricoccus. The sequence goes on along the minus strand of JANOEW010000210.1, from coordinate 2,976 downwards.
CGCCTCGGCCCGATCGTGCGACCCGAAGCGGTGCTCGCCACCAACACCTCCTACCTCGACGTGAACCGCATCGCCGCCTCGGCGCCCGATCCCTCGCGCGTCCTCGGCCTGCACTTCTTCTCCCCCGCCCACGTCATGCGCCTCATCGAGATCGTGCGTCCCGACGGGGTGGCGGCGGACGTTCGCGCGACCGGCTTCGCGCTCGCCCGCGACCTCGGCAAGGTCGCGGTCGAGGCCAAGGTCTGCGAGGGCTTCATCGGCAACCGGGTGATGTCCGCCTACCGCCGCGAGGCCGACTTCATGCTCGAAGACGGTGCCTTGCCCCAGCAGGTCGATGCCGCGATGACGACGTTCGGCTTCCCGATGGGGGTCTTCGCCATGCAGGATCTGGCCGGCCTCGACATCGCCTGGGCGACCCGCAAGCGCCTCGCGGCCACCCGCGATCCCGCCGCCCGCTACGTCGCCATCGCCGACCGGCTGTGCGAGGCCGGCCGCTTCGGGCGCAAGACCGGCGCGGGATGGTACCGCTACGAGAGCGGTACGTCACAGCCCGACCCGGCGGTCGAGGCCGAGATCGACGCCGAATCCGCCGCCAAGGGCATCGCCCGCCGCTCGTTCGGGGCGGACGAGATCATGGCGCGCCTGCTCGCCGCGATGCAGGCCGAAGGCGCGGCGCTGCTCGCCGAGGGCATCGCCACCGGCCCCGAGGCGATCGACGCGGTCATGATCAACGGCTTCGCCTTTCCGCGCTGGCGCGGCGGCCCGATGTTCATGCGGACGGCGCAGGGCGCATAGCGCCGCCGCGACGGGCTACGGGCGACGAAGGCGGGCGGCGGGGCTCGGCGCTTTACTTGTCGGCCCGGTCCCGCCACGATGCCACACGTTCCCTCGTGCGAGATCCCGCCATGCGCACCCTCTGCATCGGACCGGCACAGCCGCGCCCGCGCGCGACGCGGACCTGACCCGGTGGCCGAGGCGTCCGGCCCCGATCTCGTCGCGATCGTCACGCTGCTCGGCGCCGCCGTGGTCGCGGTGCCGATCTTCCGTCGGCTCGGGCTCGGCTCGGTGCTCGGCTACCTCGCCGCCGGCCTGGCGATCGGCCCGTTCGGCCTCGGACTGTTCTCCGACCCGGCCAGCATCCTGCACGTGGCCGAGCTCGGCGTGGTGATGTTCCTGTTCATCATCGGCCTCGAAATGCAGCCCGCGCGGCTCTGGAGCCTGCGCCACGCGATCTTCGGCCTCGGTCTCGCCCAGCTGCTCGCCGGCATGACGCTGCTCGCCTGCGTCGGACTCGCACTCGGCTATCCGCTCGCCCAATCCTTCGTGGCCGGGGCCGGCTTCGTGCTGACCTCGACCGCGATCGTGATGCAGATGCTCGAGGAGCGCGGCGAGGTCTCCACCCTCAAGGGCCAGCGCGTCGTCGCGATCCTGCTGCTCGAAGACCTCGCGATCGTGCCCCTGCTCGCGCTGGTCGTTTTCCTCGCGCCCGGCGGCGCCGAGACCACCCTCGCGGAGCGGCTGATCGGCGTCGGGATCGGCCTCGGCGCGATCCTCGCGCTGGTGCTCGCCGGGCGCTATCTGCTCAACCCGCTGTTCGCCCTGCTCGCGGCAGCGCGCGCCCGCGAGGTGATGACCGCGGCCGCGCTCCTCGTCGTGCTGGGGGCCGCGCTCGCCATGGAGCTCGGCGGGCTCTCGACCGCCATGGGCGCGTTCCTGGCCGGGGTGTTGCTGTCGGAGTCCTCGTTCCGCCACCAGCTCGAGGCCGACGTCGAGCCGTTTCGCGGCATCCTGCTCGGTCTGTTCTTTCTCGCCGTCGGCATGTCGCTCGACCTCGCGGTCATCGCCGCGAACCTCGCGCTCGTCGCGACCGGTGTGGCGGCCTATATGACGCTGAAGGCGCTGGTGATCTACGCCGTCGCCCGCGCGTTCCGCGCCGACGGCCGCGAGGCGCTCGAGCGCACCGCCCTGATGGCCCAGGGCGGCGAATTCGCCTTCGTGCTCTATGCCGCGGCCGCCGCGGTGGGGCTGATCGACGCCGAGGCGAACGCGGTCCTGACTGCGATCGTCATCGTCTCGATGGCGCTGACGCCGCTGGTCGTGCTGGTCCGCGACCGGCTCGCCCGGCCCGCGGCGGCCTCGATGGACGGGATCGACCGCGCCGACGGGCTCCGGGGCACGGTGCTGATCATCGGCTTCGGTCGCGTCGGCCAGATCGTCAGCCAGCCGATCCTCGCGCGCGGCTATTCGGTGGCGACGATCGACACTGACATTGAGATGATCCGCGCCGCGGCGGGGTTCGGCTTCAAGGTGCACTACGGCGACGGCGCGCGTCTCGACATCCTGCACGCCGCCGGGGCCGAACACGCCCGGGCGATCGTGATCTGCGTCGACGACGCTAAGGCCGCCGTGCACATCGCCAAGCTGTTGAAGGCCGAGTTCCCGCTAACCCCGGTGCTCGCCCGCGCCTTCGACCGCGGCGTCGCGCTCGAACTCGTCCACGCCGGCGTCGAAGCGCAGGTGCGCGAGACCTTCGACTCCGCGCTCGCGCTCGGGGGCAAGGCGCTCGAAGCGCTGGGCGAGGCGCCCGAGACCATCGCCGAGACCATCGAGGCGGCGCGGCGCAGCGACGCCGAGCGCTTCGCGATGCAGCTCGGCGGCGACATCTACTCCGGCCGCGAACTGCTGCTCGGCAACCTCGATCGAGCCGCCGGGACCGGCCGCTGAACCGTGGCTCCTCCGAAGAGGCCTATGCGAAAGGCGCAGCCGCGGGCTCCCGAGCTGAAGAAATCGTAAAAGCCGCTGGTTTAATCATTATATTTCAAGAGTTTACTTGTGTGTCCGCGCGCGGACGTAACTGCTCACCCCCGATCAGGCGGACTGGAGGGGCAGCGGGTTGCCTTTGAGGGTAAGGGCGATGGCGTGGAGGGGCGGGATGGCGCGTCGTCGGGCGGTTTCCAGGGTCGAGCGGAGGTCGGC
>JANOEW010000209.1:0-6110 GCA_031413475.1 Amaricoccus sp. | reverse complement strand
ATGAAAAAACCGGCGGCACAGGCCGCGGTCACCGCGGCGCTTCGCCGAGATTTCCTCGATTGCCAGGGTGCGCCAGTCGGCGTCGCGGATCGGATAGTCGATCATCCGCAGCACCTCGACGCCGCCGAAGGCGACGCCGCGCACCGCGCCGGCTTCGAGATCGAAGCCGAGCCCGCCGGTCCCCGCTTCAGGCTGCGCCGCATCGTTCGACGTCATCATGCCGCTCTCCGATCGATCCAACTCATTATACCAGTTGGGGACTGCCGGCAAGCCACGATCATCGGGGGACGCCTCAGCGGCGGCATGTCTCTGACGGCCGAACGACTGCGGACTGGCTATGCGTCACCTGCGGTCAAGCTGCGGCACGGCTACGGCGTCCGGTCGGAGCCGGGCCCGTCGCGGCGGTCGCGAACCCGGTTCGACTGCCGGTAGAGGTCGTTCGCCCGAAGCAGGTGGTCGGCCATGGCGGTCGCCGCGCCGTCGACGTCTCCCTTGGCGATCGCGTCGAGAATGCCGCGATGCTCGTGCAGGGTCAGCCGCTCCAGCCCGGGCACCGAGACCAGGTCGACATGGAAGTCGTCGAGCCAGCCGAACAGCGCATCGATCAGCGCCGTGAAGATCGGGTTGCCCGAGACCGCTGCAATCTCGCGGTGGAACCGCCCGTCGAGACTGCGAAATCTCGGCGGGTCGCCGGTGGCCTGCGTCTGCTCGGCCAGAACCTCCTCCAGCCGCGCTACATCCGACTCGCCACGCTTGCGCGCTGCGATCCGCGCGATCTCCTTTTCGAAGGTGGCGCGCGCCTCCTTCAAATTCTCCAGCGACGCCGGCGAATGCGACAGCACGTGCTTCATCGTCTCGCTGATCTGATCGACCATACGCCCGATCGAAGGCTCCGCCACCCGCGCTCGTTCGCCGTGGCGGATCTCGATCAGCCCGATCGTCTCCAGCGACTGCATCGCCTCGCGGATCGCCGGGCGGCCGACGCGCAGCCGCTCCATCAACTCCCGCTCCGAAGGCAGCGCCTCGCCGAGGCCGAGCGTGCCGCCGCTGATCAGATCGAGCAGTTGGATCCGCACGTCGGCCGACAGCTTCCTTTTTCGCCTGGGTGGATCGCTCATCATCATCATATCAGTCTGTCAGGCTTGGTCCGAACACGCAAGCGGACGGCCAGCTCGGCTTCCGCTCTGGGGCGCCCGGCCGGATCTGGCGATGGGTGTCCTTGAGTGACGACGTACCAATTCAGCGGACGCGCTCGTGGCGTCGTTCTCTCTCACGCTCTCTCACGTGACGCCCATTGCAAGCCCGAATGTTATATTATAACAAATTGGCTTGGTTGTCTGCACATGCATAGGAAAAGGGAACCCTCATGTTGCATTGCCGGAGTCTGCTTGCCGCCGCCGCGCTCGCGCTCGCGACAACGGGCGCGTCGGCACAGGCGCCGCTCGACGTCGTGGCGAGTTTCAGCATTCTCGGTGACATGGTCGGACGCGTCGGCGGCGAGCGGGTTGCCGTGACGACGCTGGTCCGACCGGACGGCGATGCGCACGTCTATCAGCCGACGCCAGCGGACGCGCGCGCGCTGACCGCCGCGCACGTGGTGTTCGTCAACGGACTCGACTTCGAGGGCTGGCTCGACCGGCTGGTCGAGGCTTCGGGCTATGCCGGCCCGGTGATCGTCGCCAGCGAAGGGGTCGAGCCGCTCCGGATCGAGGAAGGGCATCACGACGCGGAAGACGCCGCGCACGGCCACTCAGCCGAAGCCGGGCACGCGGCCGAAGCCGGGCACGACGACGCGGCGGAATACGCCGAGACGGAGGCGCACGGCTACGACCACGGCGGCGTCGATCCGCACGCCTGGCAGAGCGTCGCCAACGCGCGGCTCTACGCCACGAACATCGCGGCCGCGCTGAGCGCCGCCGACCCCGAGGGCGCTGCGGCGTTCGCGGCGAACCTCGACGCCTATCTCGCGGAGCTCGACGCGCTCGACGCCGAGATCCGCGCCGCCGTCGACGCCCTGCCGCCGGAGCGCCGCGTCATCGTCACCTCGCACGACGCTTTCGGCTACTTCGGCGCGGCCTACGGCCTCGCGTTCCTCGCGCCGCAGGGCATGAGCACCGAGGCCGAGGCCTCCGCCGCCGACGTCGCCGCGCTGATCCGCCAGCTCCGCGCGGGCGGCATTCCGGCGGTCTTCGTGGAGACCGTCGCCGACCCGCGGCTGCTCGAGCAGATCCGCAGCGAGACCGGCGCCGCGATCGGCGGGGCGCTCTTCTCCGACGCGCTGTCCGGACCCGACGGACCGGCGCCCACCTACATCGACATGATGCGACACAACCTCGCGCAGATCACGGGCGCGCTCGGGCAATGAGCGGGAAATCCGTCGACGCCGCCATCTCCGGCTGCAGCGCCATGGTCTGAGTCCTCGCTGACGCTTGGCCGCGGGCGCCGCGGGGCAGCGGCGTTCGGCGCCGGCCCCCGCCGGCCGAAGCGTCGCACGCTCTATTGCTTTCAGCGCTCCTCCAGCTTCACCGTCGGATACTCGTCTCGTTCGCCTCGCGCGCCGGCGCCTCACACCGGGCCTACGTGCCCGTCGGGCACGCGCGTTCGGGGCGGCCGTGCTTCGTCGGGGAGGGCCGGACGCTGATCGACAAGCTCGAGATGTTCATCGCGCTGGCCCGGGAGCAGCACTTCGGTCGGGCCGCCGAGAGCCTGGGCGTCACCCAGCCGACCCTGTCGGCAGGCATCAAGCAGCTCGAGGAGCGGCTCGGCGTGCTGCTGGTCTGGCGCGGCTCGCGCTTCGGCGGGCTGACGCCGGAAGGCCAGCGCGTGCTCGACTGGGCGCGACGCATCGTCGGCGACGCCCGCACCATGCGCGACGAGATGCGCGCGGCGCGGCACGGCCTGTCGGGGCATCTGCGGCTCGCGGTGATCCCCACCGCGCTGACCGTCGCCTCAGGGCTCACCGCGCGCTTCGGGCGGGCGCACCCGAACGTGCGCCTCACGATCCTGTCACGAACCTCGATCGAGATCCTGCAACTGATCGACGACCTGCAGGCCGACGCCGGCATCTCCTATCTCGACAACGAACCGCTCGGCCGGGTCACCGCGATCCCGCTCTACCGCGAGCAGTATCACGTCGTCTGCGCGGCGGGGCATCCGCTTGCCGAGCGGGCGGAGATCGACTGGGGCGACCTTGGCGGCGTGGCGCTCTGCCTCTTGACCCCGGACATGCAGAACCGGCGGATCATCAACCAGAATCTCCACGCCGCCGGGGTCTCGGCGGAAGCGACGATCCAGTCCAACTCGACGCTGACGCTGGTGGCGCATGTGGAGGCGGGCGACTGGGTGACGGTGCTGCCGCGTCAGATCGCCGATTTCCTGGCGACCGGCCGGGCGGTGCGCTCGATCCCGATCCGGGCCGTCCGCCCGCCGCATTCGGTCGGGCTGATCGCCCCCTATCGCGAGCCGCACACGCCGGTGCTGGACGCGCTGATCCAGATGAGTCGGGCCATGGCGGACCCGGCGGCTCGATAGATATCTTCGATCGATCCACGGGATATGGGCATTGATTGGGGTATGGATACGGCGCATTCTGGCGACATGAACCGGGGAGAAACTAGCGCGGGCCGACATCCGGACCCGTCGGTAGACGAGATCGGAGCGGTCATCGCGGAGCATCTGCGCCTCGAAGGCCCGCTGCTGCCGATCCTGCACGCCGTTCAGGAGGCGTTCGGGCACGTGCCGCAGTCCGCGCTCCCGCTGATCGCCACGGCGCTGAACATCTCGAAGGCCGAAGTGCATGGCGTGCTGTCGTTCTATCACGATTTCCGCGAGGCGCCGGCCGGTCGCCACGTCGTGCGGATCTGCCGGGCCGAAGCCTGCCAGGCGGTGGGGGCCGACGCCGTTGCCCAGGCGGCGCTCGACCGGCTCGGGATCGACTGGCACGGAACCACCCCGGACGGCGCGGTGACCGTGGAGCCGGTGTTCTGCCTCGGCCTCTGCGCCTGCGGCCCGGCGGCGACGGTCGACGGCCGGCTGCACGGGCGCATCGACCCGGACGGCATGCGCGCGCTGCTGGCGGAGGCCGGGGCATGAGGATCTTCGTTCCGCGAGACGCGGCGGCGCGCGCGCTCGGCGCCGACGCGGTGGCGGAGGCGGTCGCCGCGGAAGCCAGGCGGCGCGGCCTCGCCGTCGAGGTCACGCGCAACGGCAGCCGGGGCATGATCTGGCTCGAGCCGCTGGTCGAGGTCGAGACCGACGCCGGCCGGACTGCCTATGGGCCGGTACAGGCCGCGGACGTGCCCGGTCTGTTCGAGGCGGGCTTCGGGGCGCACCCGCTGGCGCTCGGGCCGGTCGAGGCGATCCGGTTCTTTGCCCGGCAGACCCGGCTGACCTTCGCCCGCTGCGGACTGATCGACCCGCTGTCGCTGACCGAGTACGCAGCGCATGGCGGCCTGGCCGGCCTGCGCCGCGCGCTGGCGATGGACGGGGCGGCAATCGTTGCCGAAGTCACCGAGAGCGGCCTGCGCGGCCGCGGCGGGGCGGGATTTCCGACCGGGATCAAGTGGAATACCGTGCTCGGGGCGCAGGCGGAGCGCAAATACGTTGTCTGCAACGCCGACGAGGGTGATAGCGGCACCTTCGCCGACCGGATGATCATGGAGGGTGATCCGTTCGTGCTGATCGAGGGCATGGCGATCGCCGGGATCGGCGTCGGCGCGACAAAGGGCTTCGTCTACGTCCGTTCCGAGTATCCCGACGCCATCGAAGTGATGACCGAGGCCATCGGCGTCGCGCGCGAGGCCGGCCTGCTCGGGGCCTCGGTGCTGGGCTCGGGCCGGACCTTCGACATGGAGATCCGGGTCGGCGCCGGAGCCTACGTCTGCGGCGAGGAGACCAGCCTGCTGAACTCGCTCGAGGGCAAGCGCGGCGTGGTCCGCGCCAAACCGCCGCTGCCGGCGCTCGCCGGCCTGTTCGGGCAGCCGACGGTGGTGAACAACGTCATCTCGCTCGCGACCGTGCCGGTGATCCTCGCGCAGGGCGCGCAGCACTACCGCGATTTCGGCCTCGGCCGGTCGCGCGGCACCATCCCGGTGCAACTCGCCGGCAACGTCCGGCACGGCGGCCTCTTCGAGACCGCCTTCGGCATGACGCTCGGCGCGCTGGTCGAGGAGGTCGGCGGCGGCACGGCGTCGGGGCGGCCGGTCCGGGCGGTCCAGGTCGGCGGGCCGCTCGGGGCCTATTTTCCCGTCGAGAAATTCGACACCGTGTTCGGCTACGAAGAGTTCGACGGCGCGGACGGGCTGATCGGCCACGCCGGGATCGTCGTGTTCGACGACACGGTCGATATGGCGAGGATGGCGCGCTTCGCCATGGAGTTCTGCGCGATCGAGAGCTGCGGCAAGTGCACGCCCTGCCGGATCGGGGCGGTGCGCGGGGTCGAGACCATCGACCGGATCGGCCGGGGCGACGCCGCCGCGATCGAGATCCTGACCGACCTCTGCGAGACGATGAAGGACGGCTCGCTCTGCGCGCTGGGCGGCTTCACGCCCTACCCGGTGATGTCGGCGCTACGCCACTTCCCCGAGGATTTCACCGCCAGCCAGAAGGAAGCCGCGGCGTGAAGGACTTCGTGATCCCCTGGAGCGACGATCGCGACCTTGGCACCCCGGCGCCGCGGTCGGAGACGACGGTCACGTTGACCATCGACGGCGTCGTGGTCACTGTCCCCGAAGGCGCCAGCATCCTGCGCGCGTCCGCGCTCGCCGGCATAAAGGTGCCGAAGCTCTGCGCCACCGACAGCGTCGAGGCGTTCGGCTCCTGCCGGCTGTGCGTGGTGGAGATCGCGGGCCGGCGCGGCACGCCGGCCTCCTGCACGACGCCGGCAGCCGAGGGGCTGGTCGTGCGCACCCAGTCGGAGCGGGTGCGCCGCGTCCGCAAGGGCGTGATGGAGCTCTACGTCTCCGACCACCCGCTCGACTGCCTGACCTGCTCGGCCAACGGCGATCCACCCCGCCGTCCGCCGCATCGGGAGGAAAGAAGCTGCTCTCCTTGGAAGTGACCCAGCCGACCGGCTCCCCCTGCTCCTGAGCCTCGAACACGAGGCCGAAGGC
>JANOEW010000208.1:0-4355 GCA_031413475.1 Amaricoccus sp. | reverse complement strand
TACGCGCTGCGCGAGTTCTTCCGCCATCCCGAGGACATGAAGGCCGCGCGGATGAGCGGCTCCCTCGACGGCAAGCGGGTGATCGTCCAGGGGCTCGGCAACGTCGGCTTCCACGCGGCGAAGTTCCTTAGCGAGGAGGACGGCTGCAAGGTGGTCGCGGTGATCGAGCGCGACGGCGCGATCGTGAACCCCGACGGGATCCCGATCGAGTTCCTCAAGACCCACATCGCCGCCACCGGCGGGGTGCGCGACTTTCCGCGGGGGACCTACGTCGAGGACGGCGCGGCGGTGCTCGAGGCGGCCTGCGACATCCTGATCCCGGCGGCGATGGAGTCGGTGATCAACCTCGGCAACGCCGAGCGCATCCAGGCGCCGCTGATCATCGCGGCGGCGAACGGCCCGATCACCGCCGGCGCCGACGACATCCTGCGCAAGCGCGGCGTGGTGATCATCCCCGACCTCTACGCCAACGCCGGCGGCGTGACGGTGAGCTACTTCGAATGGGTGAAGAACCTCAGCCACATCCGCTTCGGCCGGATGCAGCGCCGCCAGGAGGAGGCGCAGCACGCGCTGCTGGTCGGCGAGATGGAGCGCATCCTCGCCAGCGCCGGGGTCGAGAGCGGCGTCTCGGACGCGTTCAAGTCCGAATACGTGCGCGGCGCCGGCGAGCTGGAGCTGGTCCGCTCCGGCCTCGACGACACCATGCGCACCGCCTACCAGTCGATGCGCGAGGTCTGGCACAGCCGCAAGGAGGTCGAGGACCTGCGCGTCGCAGCCTATCTCGTGTCGATCGGCCGGGTGGCGGCGAGCTATCGCTCTAAGGGACTCTGAAGCGCACCGGGCCGTCCGGCGGGCGCCGGCGTCGGAACGGCCGGGGTAACGCGCGGCGGCGGCCGGGCGAAGAGCGCGAGCGCGGCACCGGCGTAGAGCAGGCCGAGCATCACGCCCGCGATCCGGATCCAGAGCCGCTCGGCGGTGTCCTCGAACAGCGGCGAGAAGCCTTCGGCGGTCAGGATCGCCAGCGCGTTCAGCGTCTTCAGCGCCGCCCCGCGCCAGGGGCCGCGGCCGGCGATCCGCAGCGCGATCGGCCAGGCGACGGCGAGCGAGCTCAGGAACACCATCGGCAGGACCGGCGCGAGCGCGATGAGCGTCGCGGCGGCTACGGCCGCGCCGCCGCCGGCCAGCGCGGCGACGAGGCGGTCGCGCGCGACCGTGGATGCGGGGCTGTCGGCCGCGCGCAGCGTGATGATCACCCCGACCAGCACCGCGCCCGGGGCCGGCGGCCCGTAAATCCAGACCAGATAGGCGGCGAGCGCGGTGATCAGCGCCGCGCCGAACGGAGGAATAGGGGCGAAGATGCGCCGCTCCCGCGCGGCGGGCGGCGGACCCGGCAGGAAGCGGTCGATGACCCAGATCGCAGCCGCGCCGGCCAAGACGTTGCGCGCGACGTCGTTCACGGCGAGGTCGGCCGCTTCGGGATGGCTGAGCAACTTCAGCGGGCCGATGGTGAAGACGAGCAGGGCCATCAGTCCCAGCACCTCGGCGAGGCCGGGTCGGGCCGACAACGCGAAGCCGGCCCAGAGCCCGGCGACGGTTATCAGCACGTAGACGAAGGGGGCCGAGCCCGCGAAGGCCTGGACGAGGATCGCCACGGCGGCGGCCATGCCCCAGGCCAGAAGCGGTAGAGCCGCCACCACCGCGATCCGCGGTCCGGCCGAGACGGCAAGCGCCACGGCGGTCAGTGGCGCGATGAAGGTGAGTTCGAGATCGGCGGCCTCGGCGACGGTCAGCGCGGTGGCGAATGCGAGCGCGATGCGTAGGCCCTGGCGGACGTGGGCGCCGGCGTCGGCGCCGGAGCGGTCAGAAGGCGTAGCGGGCATAGGCCACGACCCACATCCAGGCGTGGGCGACCGATGAGATCGCCCCGGCGTCGGCGGTGTGGATCGCCACGCTCGCGCGCGCGCCGGCGCGGATCGGCACGTCCGGATCGAGGTGGTCGAGATCGATGCGCACCGGGATGCGCTGTGCGTCGCGCAGCCAGACCCGGCGCTCCACCACCGTCGGCAGATCGCCCTGTAGCCCGGCGGCGAAGGTCTGCTCGACCCCGGACGCGACGCTCTCGACGCGCCCGCGGAAGATGCGGCCGGGCGCCACGTCCAGCACGATGTCGACCCGGTCGCCCGGGGCGACGCCGCCGAGCGCGTTCTCGGGGATCTGCGCGATGATCCAGGCGCTAGCGGTGTCGATGATCGTCGCCATCTGCTGGCCGGTCGCGGCGTACTGGCCGACCGAAAGCACGGTGTTGGTCACCGCGCCGTCGACCGGGGCGGTGACCCGGGTGTTGCGCAGGTCGATCTGCGCGCGCTCACGGGCGGCGAGCGCCGCGCGCACCTGCGGATTCGCCTCGCCCTGCGGCCCGAGCCGCTGGCGGGCCTGGGCGAGCTGCGCTGCGGCGGACCTCGCGGCCGAGCGCGCCGCTGCAAGGTCCGCGCGAGACTTGTCCAGCGCCGCCTGCGCCGCGTAGCCACGCTCGAACAGCGCCTCGCTGCGGACGTTCTGCGCCTCGACGTCCACCAGCCGCGCCTCGGATTCGACCACCGCCGCCTCGGCGGCCCCGAGCCCGACGTTCTCGGCGCCGAGCTGCTGGACGACGTTCTCAAGTTCGGCCTCGGCCTGGCGCAGCGCGGCCTCGTAGAGCGAGGGGTCGATCTGGAAGATCAGGTTACCCGCCGAAACGCGCTGGTTGTCGCGCACGCCGACCGCGACGATGTCGCCCGAGACGCTGGGCGCGACGCCGATCACCGGCGCCTGCAGCGTCGCTTCGGAGGTGTAGGGCGTTCCTTGGCCGAGGGCGACGTGGAGCGCGAGAAAGCCGAGCAGCAGGGCGAGCAGCACGATCGCCACCCGCCGGGCGCCGCCGTCGCCGCGCGTGGCGGCGTCGACAGGCTCCTTGGATTCGGGTTCGACTGGCATTGGCCGTCCTTCGGAGACCGGTCCGCCTCGCGTGGCGCAGCCACCCTGCAATACCGCTTCGACATCGACGCTGGCAAGGGAGCGGGTGGTCGATACCCTTCCCTACGCGCAACCGACCGGTTGGGTCACGCAAGTCGGAAAAACGCTCCGAATTCCGGAACCTTGATACTTGGCGGTTGTTGCGCCTTTCTGTCTCTTCGATCGAAGCGTCATAAAGAAAGGCGCATCCGGCAACGCGAAGGTCGACGCGCCCGCCTGGCCGCGTTCAGCGATTGCCGCGGATCAGGTCGCTCGCCCTCTCGGCGATCATAATCGTCGCCGCGTTGGTGTTGGAGCCGATCAGGCTCGGCATCGCCGAGCTGTCGCAGATGCGCAGGCCCTCGAGGCCGCGCACCCGCAGCTGCGGGTCCAGCACCGCGAGGGCGTCCACCCCCATCCGGCAGGCGCAGCTCGGGTGATACGAGGTGCGGCCGACCGCGCGCGCGTAGGCCTCGAGCTCGGCGCGGCTCCGCACCGCGCCGCCGGGCAGGTGTTCGTGGCGGATGAAGCCGCGCAGCGCCGGCTGGCGGAAGATCTCGCGGCTGATCCGCAGCCCCTCGACCGCGACCCGCAGGTCGTCGGGCTCGGCCAGGTAGTTCGGGTCGACGACCGCTGGCGCCGCCGGATCGGCCGAGCGCAGCCGCACGGTTCCCCGGCTCTTCGGCCGCGTGGCGTAGGAGTTGAGGGTCACGCCGGAGCCCGCGGGCACCGTCGGCACGCCCGCCTCAGCCCCCGCCGCGGCCAGGAAGTGGAACTGCAGGTCCGGCGCTGCCGCCGCCGGGTCCGACCGCCAGAACGCGCCACCTTCGACCACGTTCGAGGTCACCGGGCCGGAGGCGAACAGCGCGTACTGCAGCCCGGCCCACAGCATCCAGTGCGGGCGGCCGTATTTGTCGAGGCTGGTCGGCCCCTTCAGCGCGGCCACGATGTCGACGCCGAAATGGTCGGTGAGGTTCTCGCCCACCCCGGGCAGGTCGTGCACGATTGCGATGCCGTGCTCACGCAGGTGCGCCGCCGGCCCCACCCCCGACAGCAGCATCAGCTTCGGCGAGCCGATGGCGCCGGCGGTCACGATCACCTCGCGCTCGGCCCGGACGGTGTGGCGCTCGCCCTTCTGCGCATACTCGACCCCGGTCGCGCGCGTCCCTTCGAAGGTGATGCATCGCGCCAGGCAGCCGGTCTCGACCGTCAGGTTGCGCCGCTTCAGCGCCGGCCGCAGGTAACCGACCGCCGCCGAGCAGCGCCGGCCGTTCCGGGTCGTGGTCTGGTAGACGCCGGCCCCCTCCTGGCGCAAAGCCACCAGTTCCCGGACCACACCCGGCAGAACCTTGGTCGGAAGCGAT
>JANOEW010000207.1:0-5084 GCA_031413475.1 Amaricoccus sp. | reverse complement strand
GGTCGGCGGCCACGACTGCCGCCCGGTGTCGGGCGAGCTCACCTACGGGCTCGAGCGGCTGGCCATGTACGTGCTCGGGGTCGATCACGGCATGGACATGCCGTTCAACGACCCCGATGCGCCGATCCCGCTCACCTACGGCGACGTCTTCCGCCAGACCGAGCGGGAATACTCGCGCTACAACTTCGAGGCGGCGAACACGGACATGCTCTTCGAGCACTTCGTGGACGCCGAGGCCGAATGCGCCCGTATCCTCGCCGCCCCGCCCGAGGACCGGGCCGGGCGAACCATCGTCATGGCCCAGCCCGCCTACGACCAGTGCATCAAGGCCAGCCACCTCTTCAACCTGCTCGACGCCCGCGGCGTGATCTCCGTCACCGAGCGCCAGGCCTACATCGGCCGGGTCCGGGCGCTGGCGAAGGCCTGCGCCGACGTCTACGTCGCGACCCAGACCGCCGCCGCGCACGACGCATGAGGGGCCGCCCGCTGATGATCGGCCTCATCGCCTTCACGGCGCTGTTCGCGGCGGCGCTCTATTACGCCCAGGTCTTCGCCTGGTACGAGCGCAGCTCGGGCGTCGGCGCGCTCCGGGTCGGGTCCGAGGTCGTGCCGATCGCCGACTATCAGGGCATCGACGCCACCTCCTCGCCGCTGAAGCTGCGCGGTTGCTTTCGCGCCGACCCCGCCAGCTTCGCCGCCGCGACCCCGGCCCCGGAGGCCGAGCCGCTCACCGCGCCGTTCTGGTTCCGCTGCTTCGACGCCCGCACGATCGGCGCCGACCTCGCCGCCGGCCGCGCGACCGCCTTGGCGCTGGAATACGACACGCCCCCCGGCTTCGACGTGGTCGTGGCGCTCTACCCCGACGGGCGCGGCTACCTCTGGCGCCGACTCAACGCGCGCTACACGGACTGATCCCATGCCCGACCTGCTGCTCGAACTCCTCTCCGAGGAAATCCCCGCCCGCATGCAGGCCCGCGCCGCCGAGGACCTGAAGCGCCTGGTGACCGACGGCCTCGTCGAGCGCGGGCTGACCTACGCCGCCGCCGTCGCCTTCGCCACCCCGCGGCGCCTGACCCTGGCCCTCACCGATCTCGCCGCCCGCTCGCCGGACATGCGCGAGGAACGCCGCGGCCCGCGCACCGACGCGCCCGAGGCCGCGATCGAGGGCTTCCTGCGCTCCACCGGCCTGACCCGCGACGCGCTCGAAGTCCGCGCCGACAAGAAAGCGCAGGTCTACTTCGCCGTCACCACCCGCCCCGGCCGCCCCGCCGCCGAGATCGTCGCCGAAACCGTCGAGCACGTGGTCCGCAGCTTCCCCTGGCCGAAGTCGATGCGCTGGGGCGCCGGCGCGCTGCGCTGGGTCCGCCCGCTGCATTCGATCCTCTGCACGCTCTCGACCCAGATCGGCGCCGAGATCGTGCACTTCGAGATCGACGGCATCGCCTCGGGCGACGTCACCCGCGGCCACCGCTTCATGGCCCCGGGACCGCTGGTGGTGACCACCTTCGAGGACTACGCCAACAAGCTGCGCCACGCCTTCGTCCACATCGACGCCGCGGAGCGCGCCGCGCAGATCGCCCACGACGCCGCCCAACTCGCCTTCGCCCAGGGGCTCGAGGTGGTGGACGACCCCGCCCTCCTCGCCGAGATCGCCGGCCTCGTCGAATGGCCGGTCGTGCTGATGGGCCGGATCGAGCCCCGTTTCCTCGACCTGCCGCCCGAGGTGCTGCGCGTCTCGATGAAGACCCACCAGAAGTTCCTCTCGGTGCGCAACCCGGCCACCGGCCGGATCGAGGCCTACATCGTCGTCGCCAACCGCGAGACCGCCGACGCCGGCGCGACCATCCTCGCCGGCAACGCCCGCGTCCTCGCCGCCCGCCTCGCCGACGCCGCGTTCTTCTGGGAGAACGACCTCGCCACGCCGCTGGACGTGATGGCGGCGAAGCTCGCCACCGTCACCTTCCACAACCGGCTCGGCACCCAGTCCGACCGGATCGAGCGCATCGCCGCCCTCGCCCGCGAGATCGCCCCACGCGTCGGCGCCGACCCCGACCTCGCGGAGCGGGCGGCCCGTCTCGCCAAGGCCGACCTCGCGTCGTCCATGGTCTACGAGTTCCCCGAGCTGCAGGGCGTGATGGGTCAATACTACGCCGCCCGCGCCGGCGAAGATCCCTCCGTGGCCGCCGCGATCGAGAACCACTACGCCCCCGTCGGCCCCTCCGACGCCGTACCTACGGAGCCCGTCGCCGTCGCCGTCGCACTAGCGGACAAGCTCGATACTCTGACCGGCTTTTGGGCCATTGACGAAAAACCAACGGGGTCGCGCGACCCCTTCGCGCTGCGTCGGGCGGCGCTTGGCATTGTCTCGATCACCCTTTCAAACAGTTTGCACATCTCACTGCTTGACATCCTTAAGAAAAACGTGCCGATCCGGCTCGCCTCCGAGCTGGGACGTCGCAAGGACTCTGATGATTGGCTGCTGTACGCCTCTCGACCAAAGGACAGAGATCTAGAATATATAGATGTTTTTCTACCTGAAAAGAGACGGGATAGGCTTTATGGAGAGGTGGCGTTTTCCGGAAATGATAGTTTTCCTGACATATTTGATTACGACCTAAACGCTGGCTGGGGTCATGATCTATACTTCTTAAAGGAAGCGCGAGGGGACTTTGGAATTTTTCAGGTTACTTCCGCTTTGGAACGGTCATTTGCGAAAGAGAGCCGCATCCCTGCATTCGAACCAGTCGCAAACGACCTTCTCGCCTTCCTCGCCGATCGCCTCAAGGTCGCCCTACGCGACAAGGGCATCCGCCACGACGTGATCGACGCCGCCTTCCAGCTCGGCGGCCAGGACGATCTGACCCTGCTCGTCGCTCGAATTCGCGCGCTCCAGCCCTTCCTTGCCACCGAGTACGGCGCGAACCTGCTCGCGGGCTACAAGCGCGCCGTCAACATCCTCACCCAGGAGGAGAAGAAGGACGGCGTCGAATACTCCCTCGACCCCAGCCCCGGCCTTGCCGAGACCGGCGCCGAGCGAGCCCTCTTCGCCGCGCTCGACGCCGCCGACGCCGCGATCGGCCCGGCGCTCGACGCCGAGGACTTCGCCGCCGCCATGACCGCGCTCGCCGGGCTGCACGCGCCGATCGACGCCTTCTTCGACACCACCACCGTCAACGCCGACAGCCCGATGCTCCGGCGTAACCGGCTGTGCCTGCTGCACCGTATCCGCAAGGTGATGAACCGGGTCGCGGTGTTCTCGGCGATCGAAGGTGGATAACGTTTCTGTGACGAAAGCGTTTGCCGAAATGCGATTCGCGGCTATGCTGCACTGCAATGAAGCCGCAGGATCTCGCCCCCGCGCCGGAAAACGCCGTGATCGGTCTCGATGCGGGGGCGGCGGTGCGCGACAGCGCCTTCGGCCGGCGCGCCTACAAGCTGGCGCGGCTGACCGGGCTGGGCCTGCCGGTGCCGCCCGGCGTGGCGCTGTCGTTCGACTGCGTGCGCAGCCTCGCCGAGGGCGGGCCGATGCCCGCGCTGCCGCTCGATTTCGCTGACGGACGCCTGTTCGCGCTGCGCGCCAGCCCCGAGCGCCGTGCCTGGGGCGGGGCCAGCGCCATCCTCAACATCGGGCTGAACGCCGCCAATCTGCCCGGCGTCGCGCGACGGATCGGCGAGACCGGCGCGCTGGCGCTGATGTGCCGCTTCATCCAGGACTACGCCGTCGCCGTCGCCGGGCTCGACCCCGAACGCTTCGAGGCGCTCGCCCACGCGCCCGACGCCGGGCGGCTCGACCCGGACGGTCTGCGCGGGCTGGTCGCGGCCAAGCGGGCGCTCTATGCCGAGGAGACCGGCGCGCCGTTCCCCGAAGACCCGATGGACCAGATCGAAGCCGCCGCCCGCGCCATCGCCCGGTCGTGGAACGGCGCATCCGCCCGGATCCTGCGCGAGTCCCGCGGCGCGCCGCCCGACGCGGGGCTGGGGATCATCGTGCAGGACCACGCGCTCGGCGGCGGTGACGGCAGCGGAGATGGCGGCGGCCCGACCGGCGCCGGTCAGTTCCAGGCCGTCGACAGCCGCACCGGGGCGCCGGCGCTCACCGTGACCTTCAACCCGCCGAACGGCGCCCCCGACGCCCTCCCGACCGCGACCCGCGACACCCTAGCGCGCTGCGCCCGCACCGCCGCGCTCGGTCTCGGCGAGGCGTTCCGGTTCGACTTCGCGCTCGTGGGCGGCCACCTGACCATCCTCGACGCGGTCCCGGTCAAGCGCAACGCCCGCGGCTCGGTCCGCATCGCCGTCGACCTCGCCAACATCGGCGCCATCACCCGCGACGAGGCGCTCTTGCGCGTCGATCCGCGCAACCTGATCGAGCACCTGCACCCCCAGATCGACCCGGCGGCGGCCCGCGACGTCTTCGCGACCGGTCTCGGCGCCAGCCCCGGCGCCGCCACCGGGCGGCTGGTGCTCACCTCCGAAGCCGCCCAGGCCGCCGCCGCCCAGGGCGAGGCCACGATCCTGCTGCGGGTCGAGACCACGCCCGAAGACATCCGCGGCATGCACGCGGCCCGCGGCGTGCTGACGATCCGCGGCGGCATGACCAGCCATGCCGCGGTGATCGCCCGCGGTCTCGGTCTGCCCTGCGTGGTCGGCGCCGGCGACCTGCGTCTCGACCCTGCGGCCGGCGCCGTGACCACACCCGACGGTCGCACCCTGCGCGAAGGCGCGCTGATCACCATCGACGGAACCCGGGGCGAGGTGATGGTCGGCGCGCCCGCGATGATCGCCGCCGAACTCGGCGGCGCCTTTTCCGAAATACTCGAATGGGCCGACGCCGTTCGCGACATGGGCGTGCGCGCCAATGCCGACACCCCGGCCGAGGCGCGTATGGCCCGCGACTTCCGCGTCGACGGCATCGGCCTCTGCCGCACCGAACACATGTTCTTCGACGAGGCCCGCATCACGGTGACGCCAAGCAGGCCGGTATCGAGATCGTGCACGGCTTCTTTACCGTGGGCAACCCCGATGAAACGGTCGAAGATATGAACGCGACGTTCGACCTGGCTTCCAAGCTGCCGCTCGACACG
>JANOEW010000206.1:0-1547 GCA_031413475.1 Amaricoccus sp. | reverse complement strand
TGCTCGGCCAGCTCGACGACTTCCCGCAACCGGGCGAGGTCGGCCGCTTCGCGCCGGCGGAATTGCGCGTCGAGCCGCTCCGCCAGCTCCCGCAGGTCGCCGGGGTCCTTCTTGAGCCGGTAGCCCTGGCGGATGCCGGATTTTTTCAAGATCGCGTCGCCCGCTTCCTCCAGCCCGGTCAGCGCTTCGACGATTTTTTGCCGATCCGCGCCGGTCTCCCGTGCGACGTCGGCGATGGTGAAGGTCTTCCAACTCCAGCCCTCCTTGGCGGCCGCGAAAATCTTCCGCAGGAACGATTTCCGGCGGGCGTCGTAGCCGGCGAGCACGCGCTCGAAATCCCGCAGCAGCCGGACTTGATAGGTGGCCCAGAACATCCGGGTCGCCTCGATGATCCCGTCCAGCTCAAGATAGGCCAGCAGCGTGCCGACCACCAGCGGGCGGATGTCGTTGACGGTCGAAAGTTCATACGGCGAGACGTCGAACTCCTTGCCCAGCCGCAGCACGTGGTCGACGAAATGGCGGGTCGCGGCGGGCGACGGGGTGTCGCCGTGGATGAAATTCTCCAGCGTCACCAGGTCGTCGCCGCAGGCCAGCAGCTCGCAGGAGGAAAGGATCCCGTCGCGCCCGGCGCGACCGGTTTCCTGGGTGTAGTTCTCCAAGCTTTTCGGCAGGTTGTAGTGATAGACGGCGCGGATGTCGGCCTTGTCGATGCCCATGCCGAAGGCGATCGTCGCCACGATGACCCGGGTCCGCCCGGCCATGAAATCCTCCTGGGCGGAAGCGCGGAATTCGTCCGGCAGGCCGGCGTGGTAGGCCCGCGAGGCGATCCCGTTCTTTTGCAGATAGGTCGATACCTCCTCCGCGGTCTGCTGGAGCGTGACATAGACCACCGCCGCGCCCTCGCTTTGCCGCAGCCGCTCTAACAAGTGCGGCTTGCGGTCCGCGGCGGCCAGCGGGGTGACCTTGAGATCGAGGTTCGGCCGGTGGAAGCTGAGCTGGACCCCGTCCTTCGCGGCGATCTTGAAGCCCTTGCGGATATCCTTGGCGACGGCGGGCGTGGCGGTGGCGGTCAGGCACAGGACGCGCGGGACTCTCAGGTCGCGGCAAAGCTTTGCCAGCTTCAGGTAGTCGGGGCGGAAATTGTGGCCCCATTCGGAGATGCAGTGGGCCTCGTCGATCGCCACCAGCGCGATGGGCAGCTTCTTGAGCTTCGCCCGGAAGCCCTCGTTCGACAGCCGCTCGGGAGCGACGTAGAGCAGTCTCAAAGTGCCGTCGCCCAGGGAGGCGAGGACTTTTTCGTAATCCTCACGCTCCAGGGTGGAGTCGAGCCGGGCCGCCGCGATGCCTTTGGCGCGCAGGGCATCGACCTGGTCCTTCATCAGCGCGATCAGCGGCGAGACGACCAGCGTGATCCCTTCTAACAAAAGCGCCGGGAGCTGGTAGCACAGCGATTTGCCGCCGCCGGTCGGGAAGACGGCGAGCATCGAGCGCCCGGCGAGCAGGCCGTCGATCACCGCCCGCTGCCCGCCGCGGAAGCCGCCGTGGCC
>JANOEW010000205.1:0-1905 GCA_031413475.1 Amaricoccus sp. | reverse complement strand
GAAGCCAAGGCCGACGCCATGGACCTCATCGAGAAACTCGCCAAAACGCCGCAACTCGCGCGGCGTGCTCAGCTCCTCGTATAGCGTGTGGCGGATCAGGGCGTGGGTGAAGTCGTAGCGCCCGCGCTCCCGCTCGATGATCAGCTGCGCCCCCAGCCCTTCGTCGATCGCATCGAGCAGCGCAGCGTCATCAGCGTCAGAGATCGCCGAGATCACATTCCACGAGAAGCCGGCCGTGAGCGCTGAGCAGACCGTAAGCATGCGGCCGCACGTCGCACTGAGCCGCGAGAGCCGCCGCCCGATCACCTCGCGAACGCCCTCCGGGATGCCCATCTCGGCGATCGAGAGCTTCGATGTCCAGGTGCCGTCGCTCTGCACGATCTTGCCCTCTTCGACAAGGTGGAGGAGCACCTCCTTAATGAAGAAGGGGTTGCCTTCGGTCTCGCGCGCGATCGCTTCGGACAGCGCCGCCGGGACGTCTTGCTCGGCAATCACATCGAGCAGCTCCGCCACCTCGGCGCCGTCGAGGCCATGCAGCGCGATGCGCTCGAAGTTCTTCTCGCGCCGTAGACCGGCGAGCGCCTCGGCCAGCGGGTGCGTCCGATCGAGCTCAACATCTCGATAGGCGCCGAGCACGAGCACGCGCTGTGTGGCCGATGTGCGCGCGACCTGTTGGAGCATGGCGATGGTGCCCTTGTCGGCCCAATGCAGGTCGTCGAGGACCAGCACCAGCGGCCGCTCCGCCGCCAGACGGCCGAGCGTGTCCGACACAGCCTCCAGCAGGCGATAGCGCTCGCCCTCAGCGGGGATCGCCGGCGGCTCGGCGATGTTTGGCAGCCGCTCGTGCAGCGCGGGGACGATCCGCGCGAGCACACCGGCATGCACTCCGAGGTCTGCTCGCAACCGCGGCGGCGACGTCGCGGTGGCGTGTTGCTTGATCGCTTCGACCAAGGGCGAGAATGGCGGCGCCCAATCGCCGTCGTAGCAGCGGCCGATGAGCACGCGCGCGCCCGCGTCGCGGGCATGCGCGGCGAACTGCTCGATCAGCCGCGTCTTGCCGATGCCGGGTTCACCGACGACCATGAGGAGCGAGCCAGCGCCCCCGATCGTGCGGTCGAGCGCCGCCGCGAGCTGCACCAGTTCCGGCGTGCGGCCGACGAAGCCTGGCGCGGCAGGCTGGTTCTCCAGCTCTTCGGGCTCCGACGGAACCGGCTGGTTAGGCATACGGACGCTCTCAGTGATCACGCGCAGTTCCTCAAGCACCGCAGCGGCGCTCGCCGGACGTAGCTCCGGCGCCTTCGCCAACAGGCGGAGGATCAGGTCATTGATTGCGGGCGGCAGGCCGGTTACGTGCAACACGGGCGCGGCGGGCGCGACGGTGGCGTGCTGTGAGATCACGCTTAGCGGGTCGTCACCTGAAAACGGCGGACGGCCGCAGACCATCTCGTACAGCATCACGCCGAGCGCGTAGAGGTCGGTGCGCGCGTCGGCGGGCTCGCCGCGCGCCTGTTCGGGCGCCATGTACGTGGCCGTACCGATGGCCGTGCCGGGGATCGTCATGCGCGTACGGTCGATGGAGAACGCGAGGCCGAAGTCGCCGAGCTTCGCGGCGCCATCTTCGCACAGCCAGACGTTCGCAGGCTTGACGTCGCGATGAATCACGCCGCGGCCATGCGCAACTGCAAGCGCCCGCGCGATGTCGGTGGCGATCGCGAGGGCACGCTCGATGGTCAGTGGCGCGGTTGCATTTCGCAGATGCCGCCCCAACTCTCCGGCGGGCACGTACTCGCAGACGAGATAGGGCTTGCCGTCTTCTTCGCCAATGTCGTGCACCGTAACGATGTTCGAGTGCGCGCCGAGCCGCGCCATCGCCTGCGCCTCGCGCCGCAGTCGTTCGAGGTCATC
>JANOEW010000204.1:0-5062 GCA_031413475.1 Amaricoccus sp. | reverse complement strand
GGGCTGTTCCGATCCGCGACGACCGAGTCCAGTCGGGCACGGTCCGCGGTGCTTACCTCGATGGTGATGTCTTTGCGCATCCACCGAGACTCGCACAGGGCGCCCGCCGTGGGAATCCTTCGTCAGGTTCTATCCACTAGGCGGCGCATACGGCTTTGTGACGCAGGTGCGGCACCGTTGCGGCTTGCCGCCCGTCCGACCGCGGTTACCATTGGTTCATTATCGAACTGCGCGAGAGAGATCGGTATGGCCGGACTGAGGCTCGGTGCGAAGGCTCTGCTGCTCGCGCTGCTGCCGTTGATCGGCGGCGGCGTCGGGGCGCGGGCGGACGAACATGGGTCCGTCGATGCGGCGATCGTTCTGGCGGTCGACGTCTCGGGCTCGATGGACATCGAGGAGCTCGCGGTGCAGCGGGCCGGCTATCTCGGAGCGCTGCGGCATCCCGACCTGCTCCGGATCGTCGCGGCGGGGCGGCGCGGGCGGATCGCGCTCAGCCACTTCGAATGGGCGGGCGAGGTGCGGCTCGAGTCGACGGTGAACTGGCAGGTCATCGACGGCCCTGAGGCGATGGCGGCCTTCGCCCGGGGCGTGGAGGCGTTGCCGATCCGCACCAGCGTCGGCACGTCGATCTCGCGGGCGATCGATCATGGCTTGGCGCTGATCGACGCGGCGGAGTTCGCCTCGGACATCTGGGCGATCGACATCTCCGGCGACGGGCCGAACAACGTCGGCCCGCCGGTGACCGGGGCGCGCGACCGTGCGGTGGCGCGGGGCGTGACGATCAACGGCCTGCCGATCGTCATCCGGCCGTCGCGCGGGGCGACCGACCTGCCGCATTACTACGAAGCCTGCGTCATCGGGGGACCGGGCGCCTTCGTCATGGCGGCTCGAAGCGAGGAAGAACTGGTCCCCACGATCCGACGCAAGCTGTTTCTCGAGCTGCTCGGCGGCGGGCCGGGCGAGCGGCTTCGGCTGGCCGCGGACGAGGCGCCCTACGATTGCCTGATCGGCGAGCGGCTGCGGCGCGAACGCGGCCAGTTCTAGCGTCGGGCGTTCGACCACGCCGCGGCGGTGTGGACGGCGCGCCGTCGGCCGGAGCATACTGGCCGCGTTCCAGGCGGCTCACGAGGAGTCCGGCATGTTCCCGCTGTCCAGGATGCTCGCAGGGTTCGTCAGGGTCGGCAGCCTGACGGTGACCGACGCGGAGGGGCGCACGCACCGCTTCGACGGGGCGCCGGGACCGGCGGTGCACATGCGGCTGAGCGATCCGTCGCTGTACTGGAAGCTGTTCCTCAATCCCGAGCTCCATGCCGGCGAAGCTTACATGGACGGGCGGATGAGCTTTCCGGAGTCGAGCCTGCGGGAGTTCCTGACGCTGTTTTCGCTCAACCGCCTGGCGCTGGGCGGGCAGCCGGCGCAGCGGGCGCTGCGGCTGGTGTCGCGGGGCCTGAAGCGGTTCCAGCAGGCCAATCCGGTCGGGCGGGCGCAGGCGAACGTGGCGCACCACTACGATCTCGGCAACGACTTCTACCGGCTGTTTCTCGACGACGAGCTGTTTTACTCGTGCGGCTATTTCCGCGACCCGGCGGACACGCTGGAGGCGGCGCAGATCAACAAATGCCGGCTGATCGCGGCGAAGCTCGACCTGCGGCCGGGGCAGCGGGTGCTCGACATCGGCTCGGGCTGGGGCGGGCTGGCGCGGTACTTCGCGCGGGTGGCCGACGTCGAGGTGCTGGGGGTGACGCTGTCGAAGGAGCAGTTCGCGCTGGCGGCGGCGCGGAGCGAAGCCGCGGGTCTGGCGGGGCGGGTGCGCTTTGAGCTGCGCGACTACCGCAAGCTGACCGGGACGTTCGACCGGGTGGTGTCGGTCGGCATGTTCGAGCATGTGGGCGTGGGCCACTACGGCGAGTTCTTCGGCAAGGTCCGCGACCTGCTGGCGCCGGAGGGGGTGATGCTGCTGCACTCGATCGGCAAGATGAGCCCGCCGGGGACGGCCAGCCCCTGGCTGCGGAAATACATCTTTCCGGGGGCCTATTCGCCGGCGCTGTCGGAGGTGTTCCCGGCGACCGAGACGGCGGGGCTGTGGGTGACGGATCTGGAGTTCCTGCGGGTCCACTACGCGACGACGCTGGCGCACTGGCAGGCGCGGTTCGAGGCGAACCGGGCGGCAGTGGTGGCGATGTACGACGAGCGGTTCGCCCGGATGTGGGAGTTCTACCTGATCAGCGCCGAGATGATGTTCCGGACCGGCTCGCAGGAGGTGTTTCACATGCAACTCGCCCGGACCCGGGACGCGGTTCCGATCGTGCGGGATTATGTGGTGGCCGAGCAGGCGCGGTATGCCCGGATCGAGGCGGAGCGGGGGGTCGGCGGGGCGGTGGAGTGAGGCATTCAGCGTGAATATTTGGTAAGCCGTTGATTTGTAATGAATTCTTCTCTCATTAACCCTCAGGCCGCGAAGCGGCCGTCGTCGGTGCGGCGGATGTGGCCGAGGGCGGCGAGGGTTTCGAGCAGGGGGGCCACGGTCGCGGGGCGGACCCGGCCGAAGCGGCGGGCGATGTCGGCGGGGGCGGCCTCGCCGGTCTCGGTCAGCGCCGCGCGCACGGCGGCGATCTGTTCGGGCAGCGCCCGGGGCCAGGCGGACTTGCCTGCGGCGACGGCGGCCTCGGCGAGGTCGAGCTCGGGCGTGGCGGTCGGGGCCGCGGCGGCGCCGCCGGGGTTCTGGAACGCGGGGCGCAGCCAGCGCACGTGGCCCGCCGCCTCCTCGGCGGCGCGCGCGCGGTTCAGCGCGACGAGACGGTGCAGGATCGCGTCGTCCGCGAGGTTCGCCGGCCAGCCGTAGGCGCGGGCGACCTCGGCGTCGATGTCGTCGTGGAGCTGGCGCAGGATGCCGATCAGGCCGGTGTCGTAGATCGCGCGGTCCCGGCCTTCGATCGGGGCGCCGGCCCGCAGCTTTTCCAGCACGTTGTACATCTGGGTCAGCGTCAGCCCGGGATGCGCCGCCTGCTGGCGCTTGCGATGGGCGTCTAGCCGCTCGCCGAGCTCACGCAGACGGATGCGGGTGGGCTCGTCGGGGTCGGGGAAGGGGAACGGGTCGAAGCAGCGGGTCGAATTGTATCGAGGTCTATCCTCGAGTGTACCGCCTTGGTTAAGACTCCATTTCGTATGAAATCGACTTGATAGTATCGAAATAAATTCTGAAGAATCCAAACCAATCGCAATGATCATATGGTCCGGCAAGAACTCCACATCGATAAATTGGAATAATCGATGCTTTGATGTTTCAGTTGTTGCAATGTAACGCTTAATTCCCTTTAATGCCTTTCTCAATGTTGGGCGTTCCCAACCGAAGCGCCACCAAAGAGTACGAATCGAGCTTCGATCATTTTCTGACCGCTCGGGATAAACGTAGTCTATTACGTGCTGAAATGCCTGCGGATTAGAGATTCTTGCGCCATATTCTGTCATGCCGGAAAAATCAATCACATATTTCTCACGATAGAACTGAGTTAGGTCGGTTCCACCAATAAACCTCCGGATGGTGCTTTTGTCCTTCGGGTAGCCGAACCTGTTAGCCTCCCCTTTGGAAATCTTGAAGCCTTGGCCGTGAAGCGCGCAGCCGAATCCCGTGACCTTGGCGTTCGCCTGAAGCGCAATTGGCGAGCCAGCATCGGCGCGAACAGACAGGTCGCTTTGAATTTTGCCCAAGTGCTCAAAAAACTGGATGTCGAACTCCCCATCAGCCCCTGCCTTCTCAAGTGCAGGACACAGGAGTACGCCGTTTTTAGTTCCACGCGAGGCAACAGTCATCGCGATCCGAACTGCAGCACCCTCAGCGGAATCTACCCAGGGATGATCGCTGACCGCGAAAACGATACTGATTGGGTTGCGTCGTCCCGACAGAAATGGGGAAATGAGCCTACTATTCATCGTTTGAGAAAAGCTGTTTGTTGTGATAAATCCGAACCGGCGAATTTTTCCTTGCTTAAGTAAATTGGCGGCCTTGACCCACCAAAATAAAACAAAATCTACGGAGTTTGTTGCAGAGCCATACGTCTTTCGAACTTGTTCAGAATATTCGTGGCCAAGGACCGACTTCATTCTCTTGACGCCGATGAACGGTGGGTTGCCGATGATGAACTCGGCCTGCGGCCAGTCGGCGGGGCGGGGGTTGGCGTAGTCGAGCAGTTGCACGCGGGCGTCGGGGTCGGGGACCGGCTCGCCGGTGACGGAGTGGCGGATGGTGGTCACGCCGTCCCAGCGGGTGACGGGGCGGCCGTCCGCGTCGGTGCGCGGGGTGGTGGTGGTCCAGGTCAGAACGGCGTCGCGGTTCTCGATGTTGTGGAAGTCGCGCAGCACCGGCTCGGAGGGGGTGGCCTGGCCGTGGGTGCGGTAGTGCCATTGCAGGTAGCCGATCCACAGCACCAGTTCGGCGACGGCGGCGGCCCAGGGGTTGAGCTCGATCCCGAGGAACTGGTGCGGGTCGACGGTGTGGCCTTCGAGGCCGAGCGCGGCCTGGGTTTCGCCGAGCTGGCCGAGTAGGTCGGTGACCTCGCCTTCGAGGCGCTTCATCGCCTCCAAGGCGACATAGAGGAAGTTGCCGGAGCCGCAGGCGGGGTCGAGCACGCGGGTGGCGCAGAGCTGGCGGTGGAAGGCGTGCAGCGTGGCGCGGGCCTCGGCGGGCTTGCCGTCGGCGGCGAGGCGCAGGGCGGCGGCGCGGGCGTTCTCCCAGTCGGCGCGCAGTGGCTCGACGATGGTGGGCAGGACGAGGCGCTCGACGTAGGCGCGCGGCGTGTAGTGGGCGCCGAGCTTGTGGCGCTGGCGCTTGTCGAGGGCGCGCTCCAGCAGGGTGCCGAAGATCGCGGGCTCGACCTCGCGCCAGTTGGCGGAGGCGGCGTCGATCAGGAGCGAGAGCTGGAGGGTGTCTACCGGCAGCGCCTCGGTGTCGGCAAAGAGGCCGCCGTTGAAGCGCAGCACGCTCTGGCGCAGCACCGGCGAGAAGCCGCCCGTGTCCATCGAGGCCCAGAGCGCCGCGAGCGTCGGGGCGGCGTCCTCGGGGCGG
>JANOEW010000203.1:0-1746 GCA_031413475.1 Amaricoccus sp. | reverse complement strand
CTATTGGCACCGGCGGTCCACGTACGACCGTCTGCTCGCAGCCGGTGGCGCGCTTAGCGACGCCCAGATCGCGGCCCATTCGGCCGGCAAGGCGACGTGACGCGCGTTCAGAAACCATGTCTCGAAAAAACTAATTAGATCAAACAATTATGCCCTGTCCAGATTCGGCCGCTTCACGGCGTCTCCGCCCAGGCCGCGCGATCCAGCCCGACCGCGGCCCCGACCGATCCGAACCCGTCCGCTTCGACCAGCGCGTCGAGCCCGATGAGGATGTCGCGCGCCAGCGCCATCCCGCCGTAGACCAGCCCGGTATAGAGCTGCAGCGCCGTCGCGCCTGCCCGGATCTTCGCGTAGGCCTGCGCCGCCGAGGCGACCCCGCCGACGCCGATCAGCGGCAGGCGTCCCTCGGTCAGAACCGCCACCCGCGCGAGCGTGCGCGTCGATCGCTCGAACAGCGGCTGGCCCGACAGCCCGCCGGCCTCGGCACCGTGGCGGCTGCGCAGGCCATCGCGGGCCAGCGAGGTGTTGGTGGCGACGATCCCGGCCACGCCCCGCTCCAGCGCCACGGCGACCAGATCGACCAGCGCGCCCGCCTCGAGGTCCGGCGCGATCTTCAGGAACACCGGCAGCGGCCGGGCGAGGGCCGCGTTCGCCGCCGCAACCCCGGCCAGCAGCCCGTCGAGCGCCACCGCGCCCTGCAAGTCGCGCAGTCGTTCGGTGTTCGGCGACGAGACGTTGACCGTCGCGAAGTCGACGAAGGCCCCC
Organism: Amaricoccus sp.; assembly: GCA_031413475.1. GTDB lineage: Bacteria > Pseudomonadota > Alphaproteobacteria > Rhodobacterales > Rhodobacteraceae > Amaricoccus. The sequence continues at coordinate 981 of JANOEW010000203.1, read as the reverse complement.
GCCAGCGCCAGCACCTCGGCGAAATCCGCTGCCCGGTCGGCGCTCGCCTTGTTCGCCCCGAGGTTCAGCCCGACGACGCCGGGCGGTCGCGGCCGGGCGAGCCGCGCCGCGATCGCCTCGGCCCCGTCGTTGTTGAAGCCGAACCGGTTGATCGCCGCCCGGTCCTCGGCCAACCGGAACAGCCGCGGCGGTGGGTTTCCCGGCTGCGGCCGCGGCGTCGCGGCGCCGACCTCGACGAAGCCGAACCCGGCGTGCAGCAGCGGGCTCAGCGCGACCGCGTTCTTGTCGAAACCCGCGGCCACGCCCAGCGGGTTCGGCAGATCGAGCCCCGCCAGCGTCACCCGCAGCCGCGGCGTGGCGACCGGCCCGCCGCGCGGTCCGAGCCCGGCCCGGAGCGCGCGCAGGGCGAGGCCGTGCGCCGTCTCGGGGTCGAGCGCCCGCAGGGCGCGCAGCCCGAACCGCTCGACGGCGCTCACGCCAGACCGTCGGGAAAGACGTGACCGCCCGGCCCAATCGGCAACGGCCTGGCCCAGTCGAGGTCGACCTGGTCCAGCGGCCGATACAGGTGCGGAAACAGCGCGCCGCCGCGCGCCGGCTCCCAGCGCAGCGCCGCGCCCATGCGCGCCGGGTCGCAGGCCAGCAGCCAGAGCCCGTCCTCGCCGCCGAAATGGCGCGCGGCGGTCCCGGCAAGCTGGGCGGCGGTCGAGAAATGCACGAAGCCGTCGGCAACATCGATCGGCGCGCCGGCGGTGCGGCCCGCCGCGACGAAGGCCGCCATCTCGGCGGCGCGGAAGATCTTGTAGATCATGCCGTCAACCTTGCGGGGTGATCACCTCGCGCGCCTTGGCCCGCTCCAGCCCGAGCCTGTGCTCGCGGTAGATGATGAACAGGCCCGCCGCCACGATCAGCGCCGCGCCGCCGAGCATCGTCCCGGTCGGGATCTCATCGAAGATCACATAACCCAGCACCAGCGCCAGCACC
>JANOEW010000202.1:0-4613 GCA_031413475.1 Amaricoccus sp. | reverse complement strand
GCTGATCGCGCCGATCGCCATGGAGGAGAAGCTGCGCTTCGCCATCCGCGAAGGCGGCCGCACCGTCGGCGCCGGCGTGGTGTCGAAGATCATCGAGTAGCCCTGCTCCAACGGGTTTGTCGGAACGGGCGCTTCGGCGCCCGTTTCCGTTTCCGCGCCCGCTTGCCACGGCGGAGAGACCGCGTGATAATGCTGACTACGTGAAGGTTGTAGCCGAAGCGCGATCATGGGGTGTTTCGCGATGCTGGGACGACACATGGTGTTGGCCGTCGCCGTGGGAACCGCCCTGGCGGGACCCGCGCTCGGGCAGGGTGAACTCGGACGGGTGCAATACCACGCGAGTTGCGCGCAGTGCCATGGTCCCGACGGCAAGGGCGACGGGCCCCTCGCCGAACTCATGACCATCTCGCCGCCGGATCTGACGCGGCTGCAGCGCGACAACCGCGGCGTGTTTCCCTTCGGCCGGATCTACGACGTCATCGAGAACGGCGGCGGGATCGGCGCGCATGGTGTCCCGGACATGCCGGCCTGGGGCGAGCGGCTGGTGGTGGACGCCTTCCTGCGCGACGGGGTGCGGATCGAGCCGGGCCTGCAGGAGGCCTTCGTGCGGGCCCGGATCCTCGCGCTGATCGATCGCCTCTCCCAGATACAGGAGCAATGATGATGCGCGGCGCATTGCTCGGATGCCTGGCGCTTGCGGCGCTGCCGCCCGCGGCGTGGGGCCAGGGGGCGGAGATCGGCCGGCGGGAGTTTCTCGCGGGCTGCGCGCAGTGCCACGGGCTAACCGGACAGGGCGACGGGATCCTGACGCCCTACCTGAACCCCCCTGCCCCCGACCTGACGACGATCGCGCGGGACAACGACGGCATCTTCCCGGTGGGCGTGCTCTACGAGATCATCGAGGGTGGCGGCTCGACCTCGGCGCACGGGTCGTCGGACATGCCGGCCTGGGGCGACCGCTATTCGGTTGAGGCCTACACCCTGCTCGGCTGGCCGCACGAGCCGGAGGACCGAGAGGCCTTCATCCGAGCCCGCATTCTCGCGCTCGTGGAATACATCGCCTCGATCCAGGTCGAGTGATCTGCGCCCTTCGCGCGGACCACGCGTCCGGCTGGACATCGACGCGTCGCGCCGACATCTAGGCCCCGAAAGGAGCCGCGATGACCGACCTGACCGAGGGCCAGCGCCTCTACGCCGTTGGGGACGTGCACGGGCGGCGCGATCTGCTCGAGGCGATACTGCGGCGTATCCGCGCCGACCTGGCGGCGCGGCCGCATCCGGCCCCGCGGGTGATCTGCCTCGGCGACTACATCGACCGCGGGCCGGACAGCCGGGGCGTCATCGAAACGCTGATCGAATTGCGCGACCGCGATCTGCCCGCGGAGTTCCTGCTCGGCAATCACGACAGCTATGTCGAGGAATACCTCGCGCGGCCCGACTGGTACGATCGGACTTACCATTGGCTGCATCCGTCGATGGGTGGGGCTGCGACGCTCGCCTCCTACGGCGTGCCGGACGCGGACATCGGAGAACCTTCGGCGACCCGCGACGCCTTCGCCGCGGCGCTGCCGGCGGCGCATCGGGCGTTCCTCGCGGACTGCGCGCTGTGGCGGCGGGTGGGGGGTTACGTGTTCGTTCATGCCGGGATCCAGCCGGGGGTGGCGCTGGAGGAGCAGAGCCGCGACGACTGCATCTGGATCCGCGAGCCGTTCCTGAGCGCGACCGATGACTTCGGCTTCAAGGTGGTGCACGGGCACACCATCGTGGAGCGGGTGGAGCACCGGCCGAACCGCATCGCCATGGACACCGGGGTGGCCAAGGGCGGGCCGTTGAGCTGCCTGGTGCTGCAGGGGGCCGACGTGGCGCTGCTGGAGGAGGGCGGGCCGCGGCCGCTGCCCGAGGGGGCCGGACTGCGCCGTGGACTGAGCGTGAAGGGGTTGTGGCGACGACGCTGGTCGGCCGTTTCAGCGTGAATATTGGCCAAGGCTCTGAAATCGCTAGGATACTGAATCGTTGACGTTTCGTTGCCTTCGGTCAGCCCCGGCTGGTCCGGCGCTACCGGCGAAAATCAGGCTGGAAAGCGCCGGCGGAGCGTTTACAAGCCTTGGTAGTATGGCCTCGGCAAGCGGCAAGATCATGATCCGCCCCCTAACCTTCCTCGAGTTCTTTGCCGGCGGCGGCATGGCCCGCGCCGGACTGGGGGCCGGGTGGCGCTGCGCCTTCGCCAACGACTTCGATCCGAAGAAGGCGGCGACCTATGCCGCCAATTGGGGCGACGCGCATCTGATCTGCGCCGACGTGGCGCGCCTTGCGCCCGCCGACCTGCCCGCAGCCGACCTCGCCTGGGCCTCGTTTCCCTGCCAGGACCTGTCGCTGGCGGGCGGATACGCCGGGCTGGGCGGGGAGGACGGCGCGGCTGCGACGCGCTCGGGCGCGTTCTGGCCGTTCTGGCGGCTGATGCGCGGCCTGCGCGCCGAAGGCCGCGGACCGCGGGCCATCGTGCTGGAAAACGTGCCGGGAGCGCTTCGCGCCAACCGCGGCCGCGACTTCGCGGCGCTGTGCGGCGCGCTGGCCGCGGGCGGCTATCGCTATGGCGCGGTGGTGGTCGACGCCGTGCACTTCGTGCCGCAGAGCCGGCCGCGACTGTTCTTCGTCGGCTTCGCCGGGGGGGTCGCCCTGCCCGCCGGACTGCGCGCCGCGGGCCCGGACCCGGCCTGGCATCCCCGGGCGCTGGTCGAGGCGCAGACGACGCTGCCGCCCGAGGCGGCGCGCGGCTGGGTGTGGTGGCGGCTGCCGGCGCCCCCGGTCCGCCAGGCGCAGTTGGCGGAGGTGATCGAGACCGAGCCGACCGGCGTGCGCTGGCATTCGCCGGACGAGACGGCGCGGCTGATCGGCCTGATGTCCGAGGTCAACCTCGCCAAGGTCGGCAAGGCCCGAAACCTGGGGCGGCCGGCGGTCGGCTTCGTCTACCGCCGCACCCGGCCGGACGCCTCGGGCCGGGGCCGCCAGCGCGCCGAGGTGCGCTTCGACGACGTGGCGGGCTGCCTGCGCACGCCTTCGGGCGGGTCGAGCCGGCAGACGCTGCTGCTGGTCGAGGGCGCGCGCCTGCGCTCGCGGCTGCTGTCGCCGCGCGAGGCGGCGCGGCTGATGGGACTGCCGGACGGCTACGTTTTGCCGGATCGCTACAACGACGCCTATCACGTCGCCGGCGACGGGGTCTGCGTGCCGGCGGTGCGGTTCCTCGCCGAGACGGTCCTGGAGCCGGCGCTGCGCGGTCGTCGAAGCCGCATCGACGACGTCGCCGCCGAGTAGGCGCCGTGGCGATCGACCTGAAGTTCCGACAACGCGCGGTCCGGACGCTGACCAACCAGGTCGGCTGCTACGTGCTTTGCGATCTCGATCAGGTTCCGATCTACGTCGGTCAGTCCACCGACGGGATCAGGGCGCGTGTCAACCGCCACCTGACCTCGGCGCGCTCGGACATCATCGCCAATCGGCAGATCGACGTCTGGGAGATCGCCTGGGTCTGGGCGTTCCCGGTCGTGGACCGCGCCACGATCACCGAGGTCGAGGTCGCGCTGTTCCACGCGTTCCACGCGAAGTCCGCGCTGATGAACGGCAAGACGCCGCGGCGACCGCTGACGCCGCTGGCGCCGCCACCGGTGACGCAGGTCGTCCAGGTCATGTCGGACGCAGAGATCGCCGCGAAGCGCGATCCGGCGCTGCGCCTGCCGCGGCAGGCCGAGCACTATTCCCAGATCGTCGGACATTTTCTGGCGGTGAAGAATTCGCGGGAGATCGCCGGGGCGATCCAGGCTCATTTCGAGCGCCTGCAACGCTATCACCGCGAGCTTCTCGGTCTGGCCGACGATATCGAGGGCGACACCGACTGACCGTCGGGCGGGGCTTCGTTGCGTCGGTCCGGGCACGTTCTGGACCCTTGCATCACCCCGCGCCCCGGCGTATCTGACGCCGCGCATGCCGGCCCGCAGGGGTGTAGCTCAGTTGGTAGAGCATCGGTCTCCAAAACCGAGGGTCGAAGGTTCGAGTCCTTTCGCCCCTGCCAGCATGCGACGGATCAGGAGTGACGATGGCCCGCACCAACCCCCTGCAGTTCATCCAGCAGGTCCGCGCCGAGACCGCCAAGGTGGTCTGGCCGACGCGGCGCGAGGTCGGGCTGACCACGGTCATGGTGATGATCATGGCCACGGTCTTCGCGACGTTCTTCTTTACGGTCGACCAGCTGATCCGCTTCGGGCTGGAGACGATCCTGCGCCTCGCCTCTTGAACCTGGCGGCCGGCGGCAGTATGGACGCTTTCTTCGACAGCAGAGCGGCGCGCGGCGATTCGGTTTGCGCGCCTCATGGCGTTGAGAGAGCGCATCGCGCGCATGGATTGGGGCGGCCCGCCGGGGCGCGAAGGCCGCCGACGGAGCCGAGGTGACGAACACGATGGCGATGCGCTGGTATTCGGTGAGCGTTCTGTCGAACTTCGAGAACAAGGACGCGCAATCGAACCGCGACACGGCGGCCCAGAAGGGGCTGCAGGACGAGATCGGCGAGGTGATGGTGCCGACCGAGGAGGTCATCGAGATCCGCCGCGGCAAGAAGGTG
>JANOEW010000201.1:0-3553 GCA_031413475.1 Amaricoccus sp. | reverse complement strand
ACACATGCTCGCCGCTCGGGTCGAAGTCGCCGATATGCAGGATCTCGGCCCAGTTGCCGCAGCCGACGATTTCCTCGGCAAGACGGTATTTCGCGGTCAAGCTGTCAAAGCCGCCGTTGGATCGCACCGGCACGCCCAGCGGGTCCGCCGCCTGCGCCAGCATCGGCGCCATGCCGGCCGCTTCGCAGAGCACCCACAATCGCCGCGGCTGGCCCTCCTGCCGGTCGACGCGCACGCGCCGCGCCTCATGTTCGACTGCATCCACATACTCGGCGGCGTCGCCCCACCACGTCGTCGCGTAGGCTTTGCCGCCGTCGTCGCGGATGGCGGCCCAGTCTATGCGTCCAGCGCGGCGGGCGCGGGCGAGCGTCTCGCAAAGCCGCTCGTAAGCGCCTTCGGTCTTGGCGTAGTCGAATTGTCCGACCAGACGGTAAAACACCTGTCGGATGGTCATCGGCAGATACGCCGCATACTCGGCGAGCACCGCGTCAACCTGCGCCAGCAAGTCACGCGTCCGCTCCTGCGGCCGCCAGTCGGCGGTGAAGCCTCGCGCCCGGGTCATCGCGTCACCAGGGGGTGACAAGCGCCGGCGATTGTGCTATTGGCGGGACGTATCCAAACGTCTGCCGTGTTTAGCCGCCGCCCTCGCACGGGCGGCGGTTGCTTTTTGTGGGCCATGGTTCACGCGGCCTCCCGCTCGGCGAGCAAGTCGCGGCGGCGGAACGCGTAGGAAATCTCGGCGAGCGACCAGGCGCGGTCGCCGAATCTGGCGGTCGCGATGGCGCGGGCTTCGGCGTGCTCAGACTCGGCGAGAAAGAAGCACGGCGCGAGCGGCGGCTGGGGTTCCGGCCACGCGTCGAGAAGCGCCTCGAAGACGTCCAGAGCAGCCGGGTGCAGGTGCTCCGGCAGAGCGTCGAAAGGGGCCGTTTTCGCGCGGTCCGGTCCCCCACTACCCTCCGATGCGAGTTGTGCGCGCCGAGCGCGGTTTTGAGCCAAAAAATCGGCCTTCAACGGGGTTTTTCGGGTCGAAAAGGGGGGTCGAAGGCGGGCGCTATTTGCCATGTGAAAGCGCCTTTACAGCCGCGCGGACCATGGGCGCGAAAGCCGGCGGCTGCTTCGCCGCGAGGATGGCGTTTTCGGCCTCCGAATGTTCGTCGGGCGACGGCCGCATCTGTGCCCCGAGCCACCGCGCGGCGGTGTCCTCGGCGCCGCTCAAGAGGGTGCCCGGCGGGACGTGGCTGCGGATCGCTTCGGCCTTGGTCGCCGACAACGCGTCGGCGTAGGTGAAGGCGGCGCGCTGGAAGTCGCGCCGGGCGTCGGTCATCAGACGGTGCGCGTCGACCAGCGCGACGGCGGCGGCGAACTGGTTGCGGGTCGGCATCACGCGGCCTCGCCGGGGTCGTCAGGATCGGGCCTCGCCGCCGCCGGTCCCTGCGCCGAGCGCCCGCACGGCAGCGAGCGCAGAGCCGCGGCACGTCGAGCGTTGTCCTGCGCGCCGGCGGCGGTCAGGCGAGCCAGCGCCAGGCGCGCCAGTCGCTCGCCTTCGTCGCGGTCGCCGGTCATGACCCGGCCTTTCGGACGGGGTTAGGCTGGCGCGTGCGGCGCGCCACGAAGGCGCGCGCCGATGGAACATGGTAGTAGTTGCGGCCGGCGATCTTGGTGACCGGCAGGCCGTCGGGCAGCTTTTCGTATCTGGCGATCGTGCGCGGGTGGCAGTCCAGATCCGCGCAAAGCTCGGCTTTGGTTATGTAGTCGTCCAAGACGCTCCCGGCCTTCGCCGAGCGTGCTGGACTGTGTTCGATGGACATGAAGTGCACCCCAAGTTTGGTTGAAGTGCCCCGCAGTATTCACATAAAGTCGTGCGTAGCAAAAGAATTGCGGTCCCAACAAGTCGGGACTTGTTGGTACTTAATCGCCGGCCGGCCGCGCCTTCGCGAGCATGCGCTCCAGATTATCCATGCTCGCGCGATACTTCCGCATCACGTCGAGGGCACGAAAACACTGGCTGCGGCTCGCCCCGAACTTCTTGCCCGCCTCGGTGACAACTGCCTCCACTGGCTCGCCTTGCGTGTCGATCCGGTCCTCCAGGAAGCGGCGCAGCTCGTAGGCGGGCTCCACCGGCGGCGCGTTCGGTTTCAGGCGTCGAAGCTCGAATTTCACTCCCGCCACCGGCTTCGCTTCGTCGGGGTCGATCATCTCGGCGAGCAAAGCCAGCACGTCCGGATCGGTGCGACCGTCGCCATGGTTCAGCCTGCTAACTTCGCGGAGGTGCGCGGCGATCTCCCGCAAGGCCGCCTCGGGATTCGCAAACCGCAGCCTTGCGAAGGCTCGCCGCCAGTCGAAATCGCTCACCGCGCGATCTCCACCACGTCCGCGGACTTCCGCCCGGCGATGATGTCCGCCGCGCGCTCGGTTGCGGCCCGCAGCGGATCGTCCATCAAGTGCGCATAGCGGGCCGTCGTGGCCGGCTGCGCGTGCCCCAAAAGCGCGCCGATGATCGGCAAACTCATGCCGGCGCTGGCCAGCACGCTCGCGAACGAATGCCGCAGATCGTGGATCCGCACGCCGTCAATCCCGGCCGCCCGGCAGGCGGCGGCCCATGCGCCGCGGACGTCGGCGCGGTGATGCTCGCCGTCGGCGCCGGGGAACACCCAAGGCGAGCCGGTCCGCTCTATGCCCTCGATCACCCGCACCGCCGCCGCGCTCAGCGGCACGCGATGCTCGCGCGCTTGCTTCGTGGTCGAGGCCGCCTTGGTCCAGACGCCGGCGGATAGGTCCAGCGCGTCCCAGCGCATGCTCAGGGCCTCACCCTTGCGGCAGCCGGTCAACAGCAGCAGCCGCAGCACGTCGGCCCCCTGACGGTCGCCCAGCGCCGCCAGCGCCGTCCCGAGCCGGCCAAGCTCGGCGACGCTCAAGTAGCGCTGGCGGCCGTGCTCGGGGTTGCGCTCGATGCCGCGGGCCGGGTTCGTGGCCAGCCATTCCCATCTGACGGCGAGGCTCAACATGCGGCTCAACACGGCCACCGATCTGTTCGCGACGATCGGCGCCGTCCGCGATAGACTGCGGTGAAAGCTTGCAACTTCGGCGTGCCTCAACTCCGCGACGCGCACGTGCTTGAACGCCGCCCGGATGCCGTCGTGGTGCGGACTGCCCTCGATTGCTTCGCGGTACTGGCGCTGCGTCGAGGCCGCCAGCCGCGGCAGATGGTCGGCGATGAACCTGTCCGCCAGATCTGAAACCGTCGGCTCGGCCCGCGCCGCCGCGAGCGCGCCGAGCGGGTCGTATCCGCCGCGGATGCGCGCCTTGAGGTCGCCAGCGTACTTGCGCGCCGCGGCGACGCCCCACGCCGGATAGGCGCCGATCGTGTATCTGCGCTCGCGGCCGGCCACCCGGTAGTTGAGCACGAAAGCCCGCGCGCCGGCCGCCGTCACCCGCAGCCCGAAGCCGGGCAGGCCCGCGTCGGGGTATACCTTCGATCCGCTCGCAGGGGCCGCGAGGTCCCGCGCCAGCTTGTCGGTAAGCCGCTGTCCGTTTGTCATCTGTCCACCTGTGT
>JANOEW010000200.1:0-8302 GCA_031413475.1 Amaricoccus sp. | reverse complement strand
GCGTAGTAAAGAATAAAAGCCCACGGGCATTATCAGAAAACAAACCAAACTCATCTGAAATGAAAACATCAGAAATCCGAGACCTCATTGATTTCATCTCCAAGTCAGGATTGAATGAGGTGAACATTGAAACCAATGAGCGTTCGTAGGTGGTGAAGCGCCCTCCGCAGGCCGGGCAGAACCGGCGGCGGCGGATCGAGACGTGGTCCTCGGCCGGGCGGCTGTCCTTCACCTGGGTGTCGATGTTGCCGCAGAACGGACAGCGCATGCCTGATCCCAACCTGACGATCGCAAAAGCGTGACCACTATAGGCAAGGGTCAACCAGTTGGGTAGCGCTTTGTCAACGCCACTAGAGGCGCCCGGATCGACCGGCCGGCGCTGCGACGCGCGCCAACCGGACGTTGGCGCGGAACGTTTGCAGGGCGAGCCGCGCGGCGCAGGCGGCGCCGCCCTGGCTGCCGACCCAGATCTCGTAGCGCCCCTCCGGCGGCGTGCTCAGGCGCAGCAGCGCGTTGCGCGTGGGGCCGTTGTCGTCGTCGAAGAACCAGCGTCCGGAGGGCGTGCGCAGCAGCAGCACCGTATCGCAGTCGCCTTCGGTGCGGACCTCGAGGTCCATGCGCTTGCGGTCAGCAGTGTAGTAGATGGCGACGCTCGGGTCGAAGGGAATGTTGCCTGAACCGGGCAGGGCCTCGCAGTATTCCAGCAGCACCGTGCCGCCGGCGCGCACCTCGGCCACCTTGGGCGTGACCAGCTGCCGAGCGCTCAGATACAGGTTCTTGTCCGGGTTGTGGAGGTCCGGGCAGGCCGCCGCCGCGGCGCCGCCCCAGAGCGACAAGAGCAATACCCAGACCCCACGCAACATGCCGCCACCCCCCCGACCAGCTCTTGCCAAAGAGAATGCAAATTATCGGCCAAGACAATGACAGGGTTACGAAAGGCTTAACGCGACTCAGCCGTCCTCGAAGCCCGTGAGCACACCGACGGCGTTGTCCCCGATCGCATCCACCGCGTAGCCGCCCTCCATCACGAAAAGCGTCGGCCGCCCCAGCCGGCGGATGCGTGCGCCGATCCGGGGATAGTCGGCGGTCTCCAGCCGGAACCGGCTGATCGGGTCGCCACGAAAGGTGTCCACGCCCAGCGAGACCACCACCACGTCCGGCCCGAACGTCGCGATCGCCGCGCAGGCGATCTCGAGCGCCGCGCCCCAGCCGCCGAAGTCGGTGCCGTGCGGCAGCGGCAGATTGAGCGTGTGGCCCTCGCCCGCGCCGGCGCCGCGTTCGTCGGCATGGCCGAGGAAATAGGGATACTCGACCATCGGATCGGCGTGGATGTTCACGACCTGCACGTCGGCGCGGGCGTAGAAGATGTCCTGCGTGCCATTGCCGTGGTGGTAGTCCACATCGAGGATCGTGACCCGGCCCGCGCCCCGGTCGCGCAGCCACTGCGCCGCCACCGCGGCGTTGTTGATGAAGCAGTAGCCGCCGGCGGCGCGCGCGCTCGCGTGATGACCGGGCGGCCGGCACAGCGCGAAGGCGGCGTGCGCCCCGCCGCCGACCAGCGCGGCGGCGCTCAGCGCCACGTCGTGGCTGGACTTTACCGCGTCCCAGGTTCCGGCGACGAAGGTCGCGCCGCCGTCGATCGAATAGAACCCCAGCAGCCCGTCGATATAGACCGGCGCCACGTCGGCGCGGAGCCCCGGCCCGGGCCAGACGAACGGCATCGCCGAGCCGCCGCGTCCTTCGGCGGCCCACAGGCCCCAGGCGCGCGGCAGAAACGCCAGATAATCCGGATGATGCACCCGCCGGGCGGCGTCCAGCGGGTATTCGTCCGGCGTCAGGATCGGTCCGAGCGCCACCGCCTCGACCCGCGCGCGGATGATCTCGGCGCGGCGCGGAACCTCCCAGGCCGGCACGATCGCCCCCGACATCAGTTCGACGTTGCCGCCGTGGCCGGCATGACGGTGGGAATAGACCGTCTGCATCAGCGGGCGCGCACGGCGTCGAGACGGATCGGCGCGCCATGCGGCGTGGCCCGCGCGGCGTCCTGCCAGGCCCGGGTGGTCGCCGCAACGACGACCGGCGGCGCGATCCCGTGCGCGGCGAGCATCGCTTCGAGCGCGCGGAGCCAGGCGGCGTGGTAGTCCGCGTCCGGATCGCGTGCGATCTCGGCCGCAAGCGCAGCGGCGAACGTGGGCCAGGGAAACACGCCACGCTCGCTCAGCAGCGTCGCGAGCGCGAAGGCCCGCGCCTGCCAGACTTCGGCAAAGACCGGCGCGCCGGAGCGTTCGCGGGGCAGGGCGGGCGGACCGGGGTCAGGCGGGCTCAAGGTAGCTCTCCCAGGCGTCGACCGAGAGGGTTCCGTTCGGATCGCGGTCGGTTCCCCAGATCTCGGTGGCTTCGAATACGACGGTGTAGAGCCATTGCGGCGCCTCGCCGCCGTCATGAGCGTTCGTGTCGGGAAAGACGTGGAAGCCCTGCGTCGCCTCGATCGTCCCGAGCTTTCCGCGCGCGTAGCGCGGCAGGCGGGTATGGCCGAGCGGGTGCATCACCCGCGTTCGCACCCGGTCGCCGGGCGCGAAGACCGCGGCGCGGCCCCCGGGGTCGCGCGCGAAATCACCGCCGCGCGCGATGGTCGCGGGCACGTCGCCGGCTCGCAGCACCCGCTTCGGCTGGGCGCCGGGCGTCAGCGCGCGGCCGGCCTCGAGTTCGGCTTCGGAGACGAAGCCGTGGCGCACCAGGAGCCGCTCCAGCCCCTTGGTCCAGATCGCGTAGTAGCTCGACGCGTAGTAGTCCGCGGGATGCAGGCTCTCGCGGGCGTGGCGGGACGCGTCGATGCTCCAGTGACCCATCGCCGACGCCGCGAGTTGCAGCGCGAACGCCCGCCGCTCCCACTCGGCGTGGAACACCGGCGTGTCGGGATCGGGAGCTATCGGCCCGAAGCCCGCCTGCCCGCCCAGGTCCTGCGGCCCGTTCATGGCGTGCGCGCCAGCCCGGCGCCGATCATCGAGTCGCGGGTGACGAGGTCGGCCAGCGCCGCCTCAGCGAGGTCCTCGCCGCCGTCGGGACGCATCGGCACCACCAAGTAGCGCAGCTCGGCGGTCGAATCCCAGACGCGGATGGCGACGCCGGGGTCGAGGGTCACGCCGAACTCGGCGAGTACGCCGCGCGGATCGATCACGGCCCGGGACCGGTAGGGTGCGGATTTGTACCAGACCGGCGGCAGGCCGAGCACGCTCCAAGGGTAACACGAGCAAAGGGTGCAGACGACCAGGTTGTGCGCCGCCGGCGTGTTGAAAACCGCGCGCATGTGTTCGCCCGCGCGGCCGCCGAAGCCGAGCGACGCGATGGCGGCGGTGGCGTCGCGGCGCAGCCAATCGGCGAAATCGGGATCGCTCCAGGCCCGCGCGACCACCGCCGCGCCGTTGCGCGGGCCGATCCGATGCTCGTAGAGCTCGACCAGCGCATCGAGCGCCGCAGGGTCGACCAGGCCCTTTTCGGTCAGGATCGTTTCGAGCGCCATCACCCGCGCGGTCAGGTCGTCGAGGGGGCTGCCGTGCGGGTGATCATGGTCGTCGTCGTGCGGCATCGCGGCTCCGGTTTCGCCGGGCGCGATTGCGGTTCCGCAGGCCGGTTCGTATAAGGATTATCAAACCCATGGCGCGCTGAACAGGACCAACCCACCCCGTGACCGACACCCCCGAGAGCGACGATTCCGAGATCCCGCGTTCGTCGCATTCCGGCCCGACCATCGCAATCGAGACGGAGATGAAGACCTCCTATCTCGACTACGCGATGAGCGTGATCGTCAGCCGCGCCATCCCCGATCTGCGCGACGGCCTGAAGCCGGTGCACCGCCGCATCCTCTACGCCATGCAGGAGAGCGGCAACACGCCCGACAAGTCCTATCGCAAGTCCGCGCGCCCCGTGGGCGACGTGATGGGCAAGTATCACCCGCATGGCGACAGCGCGATCTACGACGCGCTGGTGCGGATGGCGCAGACCTTCTCGATGTCGCTGCCGCTGCTGGACGGGCAGGGCAACTTCGGCTCGATGGACGGCGACGCCCCTGCGGCGATGCGCTACACCGAAGTGCGCATGGACAAGCCGGCGGCCTATCTACTGTCGGACATCGACAAGGAAACGGTCGATTTCCAGCCGAACTACGACGGCAAGGACACCGAGCCGACCGTGCTGCCGGCGCGGTTCCCGAACATGCTGGTCAACGGCGCTGGCGGCATCGCCGTCGGCATGGCGACCAACATCCCGCCGCACAATCTCGGCGAGGTCATCGACGCGACGCTGGCGCTGATCGCGAACCCCGACCTCACCGTCGCCGAGATCATGGAGTTCATCCCCGCGCCCGACTTCCCGACCGGGGGCCTGATCCTCGGCCGGGCAGGGGCCCGCAAGGCCTACCACGAGGGCCGCGGCTCGGTGATCCTGCGGGCGAAGACCCGCTTCGAGGAAATCCGCGGCGGCCGGCAGGCGATCATCGTCTCGGAGATCCCTTACCAGGTGAACAAGGCGACGATGATCGAGCGCATTGCCGAGCTGGCGCGCGACAAGCGCATCGAAGGCATTGCGCACGTTCAGGACGAGAGCGACCGCCAGGGCGTGCGTGTCGTGGTCGAGCTGAAGCGCGACGCGACGCCCGATGTGGTGCTGAACCAGCTCTTCCGCTTCACGCCGCTGCAGACGAGCTTCGGCTGCAACATGCTGGCGCTGAACGGCGGCCGCCCCGAGCAGCTCGACCTCAAGCGGTTCCTGACCGCCTTCGTCGCCTTCCGCGAGGAGGTGGTCGCGCGGCGCACCGCCTTCGAGCTGCGCAAGTCGCGCGAGCGCGCCCACGTGCTCTGCGGCCTCGCCGTAGCGGTCTCGAACGTCGACGAGGTGGTCGCCTCGATCCGGTCCTCCGCCGACCCCGCCGAGGCGCGGGAGCGGTTGATGACCCGCGCTTGGCCCGCCGCCGACATCGCCCCCTACATCGCGCTGATCGACGACCCCAGCCACCGGGTGGCCGCGGACGGCACCTACCGGCTGTCGGAGATCCAGGCGCGCGCGATCCTCGATCTGCGTTTGCAGCGCCTCACCGCGCTCGGCGTCAAGGAAGTGACCGACGAGCTCGAGGAGCTTGCGGGGCGCATCACCGACTTCCTCGACATTCTGCGCTCGCGGTCCCGGATCATGGCGATCATTTCCGACGAACTGCGCGAGGTGCGCGACTTGTTCGCCGTGCCGCGGCGCACCGAGATCGTCGACTGGGACGCCGACCTCGAGGACGAGGACCTGATCGAGCGCGAGGAGATGGCCGTCACCGTCACCGCCGGCGGCTACATCAAGCGCACGCCCCTGACCGAGTACCGCGCCCAGCGCCGCGGCGGCAAGGGCACCCAGGGCATGGCGACCAAGGACGAGGATTTCGTCACAAAGCTGTTCGTGGCGAATACCCATACCGCGCTCTTGTTCTTCACCACCGCCGGCATGGTCTACACGCTGAAGTGCTGGCGCCTGCCGCTCGGCGGGCGCAATGCCCGGGGCAAGGCGATCGTCAACATCCTGCCGATCCCGCCCGGCGTCTGAGTCGCCGCGATCATGCCGGTGGACGCGCCGGAGGAAGCATGGGCCAGCCTGCAGATCATGTTCGCCACCTCGGACGGCGACGTGCGGCGCAACGCGCTCGACGACTTCACCAACGTCATGCGCAACGGCAAGATCGCGATGAAGCTGCCCGAGGGCGTGCGGCTGATCAACGCGCGGATCTGTTCCGAGGACGACGACGTCATGCTGACCACCCGGCTCGGCAAGGCGATCCGCTTCCCGGTGCCTGAGATTCGCGTCTTCAAGGGCCGCGAATCAACCGGGGTGCGCGGCGTGCGACTCTCTGAGGCCGACGAGGTGGTGTCGATGGCGATCATCCGCCACTTCGAGGCCACGCCGGAAGAGCGCGCCGCCTATCTCAAGATGCGCCGCGCGGTCGCCGGGGCACCCGAGGAGGAGATCGAAGCCGACGACGGCGACGAGCCGGCGGGCGGGGCGGTCTCCGAGCTCGGCCAGACCCGCTACGTCGAAATGTCCGAGGCGGAAGATCTGCTGCTGACCATTACCGAGGCCGGAGCGGGCAAGCTGTCCTCGTCCCACGACTATCCGGTGCGCGGCCGAGGCGGCCAGGGGGTGGCGGCGATGGACCGGGCGATGCGCGGCGGGCCGCTGGTGACGCTGATGGCCGTCGACCAGGACGACCAGATCATGCTGGCCACCGACGCCGGCCAGTCGATCCGCGTGCCGGTTGGGGACATCTCGTTCCGGTCGCGGTCCGCGGGCGGGGTGCGGGTGTTCAACACCGCCGATGGCGAGCGGGTGGTGTCGGTGGCGCTCGTCGCCGAGACCGGCGAGGAGGACGCCTGACCGATCGGGCCGCGCCATTGGCGCTTGGTCCGGGAGGTTATGGTCGCTGAGAAGCCCGCTGCGTGGTCGGTTGACCTGCGCGATCGAAGGAAGGCCGTAGCCGCCGGCACTCAGGGCCGTTGAAGGGGTCGTCTGGCCGAGGCAGCCGGGTCTTTTATTCGGAAGTCGCAAGAACCAGGCCGGCTGTTAACTGTGGGTAAAGCTTTTCCGATATTTATCATGTAAGTTTCAGAAAAACTCTCAGTATTGATTTGTTGACAGGCGCGGCTGTTTAAGTAGAGTTACGACGTGTGGACATCCCACGCCGAAAGTTGTGTGTAACGAGGAGAGACGACGTGACTAAGTTTATCGAGTTTGGCAAGCGTCTGTTCAGGAACGACGACGGCGCCACCGCCATCGAATACGGCCTGCTCGCGGCGCTGATCTCCGTCGCCATCATCGGCGCCGTCAGCCTTCTGGGCGGCACCCTTGAGGAAACGTTCACGGATATCAACACTCAGCTCGCGCCGCCGCCGTAAGCCGAGGGGTCGAGTAAAACTGCCCGTCGCACTAGCGGCACATTGCTCGGAGGAGTCTGAACGCTCGTGCGCATCATCGTGCTTCTGTTCGCTGCGCTCGTCGTTGCCGGGAGCGCCGGGTTTTATCTCCTCTCGGGGATGGGAAACGGCGCTCCCGCGCCCGAGGCGCCGGTTGCGGTCGTGATGCCCAAGGCGACCGAGGTCTTCGTCCCCGTGGCGGAGCTGTCGGCGGGCGCGATACTGAAACCCGAGCATCTGGGGCTCCTCGCCATAGAAGATACCAGGCTCATGCCCGAGATGGTGGTGGCGAGCCCCGAGGGCGAGGCGCTGCTGGTGGGCAGCGTCGCGATCCAGGTGCTCGCCAAGGGCGCGCCGATCCCGCGCGCGGGGGTCGTCCAGCCAGGCGACCGCGGGTTCCTCGCGGCCGTGCTGCCTCAGGGCAAGCGCGCGATCTCGATCCCGATCTCGGAGACCGCTGGCGTCAGCGGCCTGGTGCTGCCTGGCGATCGGGTGGACATCATCCTGATCTATTCGCTGACCGGCGACACGATCGACGCTGAACGAGACGTGCGCGCTTCCGAGACGGTGATGCGTAACATTCGCGTGCTCGCGCTCGACCAGCGCCTGCACCAGAGCGACACCGGGCCGGACGGCAAGCCGCTGGCCGACGCCCCGCCGCTGGCGCGGACCGCGACGCTGCAGGTGACGCCGCGCGAGGCGGAGATCATCACCCTCGCCACCTCGCTCGGCGATCTCTCGATGGTGCTCAACTCGGTGCACGACGGCGGCGACGCCGAGGACGCGAAGGCGGCTGCCGAGAGCGCCGAGCCCCGTCACATGACGCTCGACTCGGACGTGACGTCGCTGTTGCAGCGCGAGGCGGTGGGTGAGACCGACGCGCCGCTGGCCGACCGCATCCTGCGCATCCAGATCGTGCGGGGCGCGACGGCGGGGGCGATCGAGCTCGGCGAGGAACTGGTCGCGGCGACGCCTGCGGCAGAGGCAGCGGACGACGCGCCGCTGGAATGACCATGGCCCGCAGGAAGAATCCGGAGGGACGACCTTGACAAGGCATCCGAGACTGGCGCTGGCGCTGGGCGCGGCGCTGATCGTGCAGCCGATGGTGGCGGCGGCCCCCGGCGGGGCCTTCGAGGTCATCGTCCCGGCCGAGGAGCGCGACATTGCGATCACGGTGGGCGCGGGCCAGCTGATCAAGGTCGACAGCGAGTTTTCCAGCCTGTTCGTGGCCAACCCGGAGGTCGCCGACATCGAGGTGAAGTCGCCGCGGCTGTTGTATCTGACCGGGGTCGGCGTCGGCGAGACGACGATCTTCGCGGTGGACGAACTCGACAACGTGCTGATGTCGGCGCGTATCCGGG
>JANOEW010000199.1:0-10005 GCA_031413475.1 Amaricoccus sp. | reverse complement strand
AGCGACAGTTCCTCGTCGAAGGTGCCCAGGCAGTACGCGAGTCGCTGGTGGCCGCCCGTGGCGGCAAACTCGGACAACGCGTAGAGCGTTGTTTTAGATAGATAAAAGTGTTAAAGCCCGCGCCGCGTCATTCCAGCCGGGTCCAGGTCTGGCCGCGGCAGACCACCAGGACGCAGCCTTCGACCTTCAGCGCGTCGCCCTGCAGGCGCATCTTCGAACGATAGGTCTTGTCATCGTCGGGCGCCCAGATCGTGCCGCCGGACCACTTGCCCGCGTCGTCGGGGGCCATGTTCGCGATGATGGTCCGGCCGACCAGGTCGGTCCGCGTCGCCTCGAGCGCCTCTTCGATGACGCCGCACAGCCGGCCGCCTTCGCAGGGCGCGACGCGGACATGGAGATAGGCCCCGGTCTTGCCCGGCTCGGTGCGCCAGAGGCCTTCGGCGGTTTGCGCCGCGGCGGGGCCGGCGGCGAGGAGGGCGAAAACGAGCAGCGCACGATGCATGGCGGACCTCCCGGGGATGACGGCCGCAGCGTCGGCGCGGGCCGCGCGGGCGTCAAGCCTTACGTCGCGTCCGGTCGCCCGACGCGCGCCTTTGCGCCTGCGCCCGAGCGCCGGGCGGAACGGTTCGGCGGCGGTTTTCAGCGGCGGCGAAACCGGCTATCAGGCCGTCGGACCCCTGCCGCCGGACCCGCGATGATCCTCTATCCCGCGATCGACCTCAAGGACGGCCAGTGCGTGCGGCTGCTGCGCGGCGACATGGCGGCGGCCACCGTGTTCGGGCCCGACCCGGCGGCGCAGGCGCGGGCCTTCGTGGCGGCGGGCTGCCGCTGGCTGCATCTGGTCGATCTCGACGGCGCTTTCGCGGGCCGACCGGTGAACGGCGCGGCGGTCGAGGCGATTTTGGCGGCGGTGACGGTCCCGGTGCAGCTCGGCGGCGGCATCCGCGACCGCGCCACGGCGGAGGGGTGGCTGGCGGGCGGCGCGGCGCGGGTCATCCTCGGGACCGCCGCCGTGCGCGACCCGGACTTCGTGCGCGAGCTGGCCCGCAGTCACCCTGGCCGGGTCGCGGTCGGCATCGACGCCCGCGGCGGCCGGGTCGCGGTCGAGGGCTGGGCCGAGACCACCGACATGGCGGCGACGGAGCTGGCGCGGCGGTTCGAGGATGCGGGCGTGGCGGCGATCGTCTACACCGACATCGACCGCGACGGGGCGATGGCGGGGCCGAACGTCGCGGCGACGGCGGCGCTGGCGCGGGCGGTGGCGATCCCGGTGATCGCGAGCGGCGGGGTCGCGTCGCTCGACGATCTGGCTGCGCTGAAGGCTTGCGGCGAAGCGCTCGACGGGGTGATCTGCGGGCGTGCGCTCTACGAGGGCAAGCTCGACCTCGGCGCGGCGCTGCGGTTATTGGAGGCGTGAGGCATGGAAGTCGAGACCTGGTTCGCGTTCGCTGCGGCGTCGGCGGTGCTGCTGGCGATTCCGGGGCCGACGATCCTGCTCGTGCTGTCCTACGCGCTCGGGCGCGGCTGGCGGGTCGCGGCCCCTGTGGCGGTCGGGGTCGCGCTCGGCGATCTCACCGCGATGACGCTGTCGATGCTCGGGGTGGGTGTGCTGCTGGCGAAGTCCGCGGCGCTGTTCACGGCGCTGAAGTGGGTCGGCGCGGGCTACCTGATCTGGCTCGGGATCAAGCTGTGGCGGGCGGGCGACGTGCTGGAGACCGCGGCGCGCACCGATGCGAGCCCGCGCGGGCGAATGCTGGCGCACGCCTGGCTGGTGACCACGCTGAACCCCAAGAGCCTGATCTTCTTCATAGCCTTCCTGCCGCAGTTCCTCGACCCGGGGCGGCCGTTCTGGCCGCAGATGGCCATCTTCGAGGCGACCTTCGTGACGCTCGCCTTCGCCAACGCGCTGGGCTACGCGGCGCTGGGAACCCGCGCGCGGCGGCTGGCGGCGAGCCCGCGGGCGATCCGGCTGGTCAACCGCGCCGGTGGGACGGCGCTGATCGGCGCGGGCGCGGCCGCGGCGCTCAGCGCGCGGGCGGCGTGAGATGATCGGCTTCGCCGATGCCCGGCGGCTGGCGCCGATCGTGATGCTGTTGTTTCCCGGGCTGTGGGGGTTGTTGAGTTTTCTCAACGATGTCAGCGATTTTGCCGGCACGGCGGAGACGGCTGTGAAGCCGATGCTGGCGATGACCGACACCTACCGCGAGCCGGGGCAGACCTGGCGGGCGATCACGGCGCCTTGGGCGGCCCCGGTGGCGCTGGTCGGGATCGTCGTGGTCGAGACGCTGGCGGGCGTGCTGGCGTTCGTCTCGATCGGGCTGATGATCCGCGACTTCCGCGCCCCGTCGCACGTCTTCGATGCGGCCAAGGTCCCCGGCGTGCTCGGCTGTCTCGCGGCGATCCTGGTGTGGGGCGTCGGTTTCATGGTGATCGGCGGCGACTGGTTCCTGAGCTGGCAGGGCAAGGACGGAATCATGGGCCAGCTCGGCGGGCTCGTCTACGCGTTGCCCTCGATGATCGCGCTGATCTTCCTGGTGCGCGAGGACTGATGCTCAAGGTGCGCGTCATCCCCTGCCTCGACGTCAAGGACGGGCGCGTGGTCAAGGGGGTGAACTTCGAGGGCCTGCGCGACGCGGGCGACCCGGTGGAGGCGGCGCGGGCCTACGACGCGCAGGGCGCGGACGAGCTGTGTTTTCTCGACATCGCGGCGAGCCTCGAGAACCGGGGCACGCTGCTCGACCTGGCGCGTCGCACGGCCGAGCAGTGCTTCATGCCGCTGACCGTGGGCGGCGGGGTGCGGACCGTGGAGGACGTGCGGGCGCTGCTGCTGGCCGGGGCGGACAAGGTGAGCTTCAATTCCGCGGCGGTGGCGACGCCCGACGTGGTGAACGCGGCCGCGACCAAGTTCGGGGCGCAATGCGTCGTGGTGGCGATCGACGCGAAGACCGTTGCGCCGGGGCGGTGGCAGGTCTTCACCCATGGCGGCACGCGTGGGACGGGGATCGAAGCGGTGGCGTTCGCGAGGGACATGGCGGCGCGGGGGGCGGGGGAGATCCTGCTCACCTCCATGGACCGGGACGGGACGCAGGCGGGCTACAACCTCGCCCTGACCCGTGCGGTTGCGGACGCGGTGCCGGTGCCGGTGGTCGCCTCGGGCGGCGTGGGGCAGCTGAGGCACATGGTGGAGGGCGTGACCGAAGGGCATGCGTCCGCGGTGCTGGCGGCGTCGATCTTCCATTTCGGGACGCACACGATCGGCGAGGCCAAGGCGGCGATGGCGGCGGCCGGCGTGCCGGTGCGGTTCGCGTGAGCGACGTCCTGGCCCGGCTGTTCGCGACGATCGCGGCGCGCGCCGACGCCGACCCGGCGACGTCGCACACCGCGGCGCGGTTGGCGAAGGGCGCGGCGTAAAGCGCGGAGAAGTTCGGCGAGGAGGCGGTCGAGGCGATCGTCGCCGCGGCGCTGGGCGACCGGGCCGCGCTCACGCGCGAGGCGGCGGACGCGCTCTACCACCTTCAGGTGATGCTGGCGGCGGCGGGGGTGGGCTGGAGCGAGGTGCTCGACGAACTCGCGGCGCGGGAGGGGCGGTCGGGGATCGAGGAGAAGGCGGCGCGTCCGCAATGAGCGCCGTCCGAATCCCTTGGTCTCGCGTCCCGGACGGGTTAGGTTGCTGGTCTGTCGGGGCGGGTCCAGCGTCCGCTCGGCGTGGCGCATGACCGATTTCGGCCCGAACATGAAACGACACGAGGGCGTCGCCCGCGAGATCAGCTATTCCGGCTCGGCGAGCACGCGGGCGGGGCGCGCGCTGATCCGCTCGGTGGAGAACCTGACCGGGCGGCTGAAGCTGATCCGCATGGCGCGGGACTACGAGCGCGAGGTGGCCGAGGGCCGCGACTTCTGGCAGGTGATGGTCGACCGCTACGGGCTGTCGCTGCAGGTGATCGGCGGATCGTTCGACAACATCCCGGCGACCGGGCCGCTGGTGGTGATCTCGAATCACCCCTACGGCATCCTCGACGGGCTGATGCTCGGCAACATTCTGTCGAAGACCCGCGGCGAGTTCCGCATCCTCGCGCATCGTGTCTTCCGCAAGGCCGAGGAGCTCGAGAAGATCATCCTGCCGATCAGCTTCGACGAAACCCGCGAGGCGCAGGAGGCGAACATCGCGACCCGCAAGGCGGCGCTGGAGGTGCTGGGCGCGGGCGGCTGCATCGGCATCTTTCCCGGCGGCACGGTGTCGACGGCGCTGAAGCCGTTCGGGCGGCCGATGGACCCGTCGTGGCGGCGCTTTACCGCGCGGCTGATCACGAAATCCGGCGCGACGGTGGTGCCGATCTTCTTCGAGGGCCACAACAGCCGGCTGTTCCAGGTCGCGAGCCACCTGCACCAGACGCTGCGGCTTGCCCTGCTGGTCAACGAGTTCAAGACGCGCGTCGGGGCGCCGGTGCGGGTGGTGGTGGGCCGGCCGCTCGACCCTACGGCGCTGGCGAGCCACGCCGGTGACGCGCGGGCGATGATGGATTTTCTGCGCGCCGAGACCTACCGGCTGTCGCCGACGGCAATCGACGATCTCAGCTACGGGTTCGAGTTCGAGGACGTGCGCTGAAGCCATGCCGATCGGCGTCTTCGACAGCGGCCTCGGCGGGCTGACGGTGCTGCGGGCGATGGTCTGGCGGCTGCCGGAGCAGGATTTCGTCTATCTCGGCGACAACGCCAACGCGCCCTACGGTCAGCGGTCGCCGCGCGAGATCTACGACCTGACGATCGCCGGGGTGGAGCGGCTTTTCACCGAGGGCTGTGCGCTGGTGATCCTCGCCTGCAACACCGCCTCGGCGGTGGCGCTGCACGATCTGCAGATGAACTGGCTCGATCCGCGCGAACGGCGGGTGCTCGGGGTGTTCGTGCCGGTCATCGAGCATCTGACGCGGCGCGACTGGGGCGACAACGCGCCGCCGACACATACGGGGCTGCGCGACGTGGCGCTGTTCGCGACGCCCGCGACGGTGGCCTCGGGCGCCTTCGAGCGCGAGCTGAAGTTCCGCGCCCGCGACGTGACCGTCGTGCCGCAGGCCTGCGACGGCCTGGTCGAGGCGATCGAGGCGGGCGACCTCGATCGGGCCGGCGACGTGGCCCGGGCCCATGTGGCGGCGCTGCTGGCGCGGTTGCCGGCGCCGCAGTCGGCGGTGCTCGGCTGCACGCATTATCCGCTGGTCGAGGCGGCGTTCCGGGCCGCGCTGCCGGCGGAGACGGCGCTGGTGGCGCAGCCCGAACTCGTCGCCGACAGTCTCGCGGACTATCTGCGACGCCGCCCGGGGTTCCGCGGCGGCGCGGGGACGTTGCGCTACCTCACCACCGGCGACCCGGAGGTGGTGGGCGCGCGGGCGGCGGTGTTCATGGGGGCGCCACTCGCGTTCGCCGCCGCCTGATGACCGCGGGCGAATCCGGCCCGGCACCTCGGCCAGATCCTTCGCCCGAAACCCTCGGCCGAATCCCTTGATTGATCGGGACCGCCGATTCCTCTAGTGCTCCGATCCGGCCAGGAGGGCAGGCAGTGGACAGAAGCCACCGGATCGCGATCCTCGGGGCGAGCGGCTACACCGGGGCGGAACTGGTGCGGAACTGGTGCGGCTGATCGCGACACATCCGGCGCTGGAGATCGCCGCGCTGACCGCCGACCGCAAGGCCGGGGCGAGCATGGGCGAGGTGTTTCCGCATCTGCGCCATCTCGGCCTGCCGCGGCTGGCCACGATCGCGGACGTAGAGTTCGCCGGGATCGACCTGGTGTTCTGCGCCCTGCCGCACGCCACAAGCCAGGAAGTGATCGCCGCCCTGCCGCGCGATCTGAAGGTGGTCGACCTGTCCGCGGATTTCCGGTTGCGCGACCCTGCGGTCTACGCGCGGTGGTATGGGCACGAGCACCGCGCGCTCGACCTGCAGGCCGAAGCGGTCTACGGGCTGACCGAGTTTTACCGCGAGGACATCCGCCGGGCCCGGCTGGTGGCGGGGACCGGCTGCAACGCGGCGACGGGCATCTATGCGATCCTGCCGCTGCTGAGGGCGGGTGTGATCGATCCCGACAACATCGTCATCGACCTCGCCACCGGGGTCTCGGGCGCCGGGCGGTCGCCGAAGGAAGGGATGCTGCATTCGGAGGTCTCGGAGGGCTATCACGCCTACAACGTCGCGGCGCACCGGCATCTCGCCGAGTTCGACCAGGAGTTCTCCAAGGTGGCGGGCCGCGGGGTCGAAGTGACCTTCGTGCCGCACCTGCTGCCGCAGAACCGGGGTATCCTCGCCACCGTCTACGTCCGCGGCGACGCGGAGGTGGTCCACGCGACGCTGGCGACCGCCTATACGGACGAGCCTTTCGTCGTGGTCCTGCCGATCGGCGAGGCGCCGGCCACGCGGCACGTCCGCGGGTCGAACTTCGTGCATCTCGGCGTCATCGCCGACCGCCGCCCGGGGCGGGTCATGGTCTTTTCCGCGCTCGACAACCTGACCAAGGGCTCTTCGGGGCAGGCGGTGCAGAATGCGAACCTGATGCTCGGACTGCCCGAGACCATGGGCTTGATGGCGGCCCCGCTGTTCCCGTGACCGATCTGCGGCGGTTCCTGCGCGCGTTCTGGGACGCGCTCGACCGCTTCAACCTCAACGACGGGTCGCCGATGGCGGGCTTCATCGCCTTCTCCGGGCTGCTGTCGGTCTTTCCCTTTCTGATCTTTGCGGCGACGCTGACCGGCATGCTGGTCGGCGAGACCCGTTCGACCGAGATCATCGACGCGCTGTTCGACATCGCGCCCGAGCACGTGGCGCTAACGCTCGAGCCGGTGGTGGTCGAGGTGCTGGGAAAGAAGAGCCAGCAGGTGCTGACGCTGTCGGCGCTGTTTGCGATCTGGGTCGCCTCGAACGCGGTCGAGGCGTTCCGCATCGCCTTCGACCGCGCCTACGCCGTGGCCGATCCGCGCGGGTTCTTCCACAACCGGGCGCTTGCGATCGTCATGGTGTTCATCGGCGCGATCGTCGCGGCGCTGCTCGGCCTGATGATCATTTTCAGCCCGCTGTTCCTGCTCTACGCGGAAACCATCGCGAACCGGGCCGTGCCCGGCGTCGCGGGCTATCTGACCTACGGCTTCGGCATCGTCGTCTTCGTCGGTTTCGTCATGCTTATGCACCTGACCCTGCCGGGGCGGACGCTGACGCTGCGCCGGCTCTGGCCGGGGGTGCTGGTGACCACGGCGCTGTGGCTGATCGCGGCGGGGGCGTTCACGCTCTATCTCAGCCTCACGCCGACCTACACCGTGACCTATGGCACGCTGGCGGGCGTGATCATCACCCTGATGTTCTTTTACCTCACCGGGGTCACCATTATATTCGGGGCGGAGCTGAACGCGGCGCTCAACCGGTTGGCGCCGCAATCAAGAACGGAGCGGGCATGGCCGTCGGACTGAAGAAGCGGCGCCGCATTCAGCTGGTGGCGATCGGCGCCGTCCTGCTGGCGCTGGCCACCGGCATGATCGGCTACGCGATGCGCGACGGGATCGAGTTCTTCCGCTCGCCGAGCCAGGTGGCGAGCGACCCGCCGCGCGCCGGCGAGCGCTTCCGGCTGGGCGGGCTGGTCGAGGCCGGATCGCTCGCCCGCGGCCAGGGGCCCGAGGTGCGCTTCGTGGTCACCGACGGCGGGGCGACGACGCAGGTGGCGTTTTCGGGGATTCTGCCGGATCTGTTCCGCGAGGGCCAGGGCGTGATCGCGACCGGCCGGCTCGAGGGCGGAACCTTCGTGGCGACCGAGGTGCTCGCGCGGCACGACGAGAGCTACATGCCGAAAGAAGTCGCCGACGCGCTGAAGGAGCAGGGCCTGTTCCGCTACGGCGGCGGGGTGGCGCCCGAGCCGGAGAGCTGACGCGGCCTCCGGCTGGACCCGCGCCGTGGCGCGGGGGCGGTCGGTCGCGCCGGACCGCGCGCCGGATCGAGGCGCGGGTGGCGCCGGCCGGTCGCGCAGCGTTTGCATGTTTGCGTGCGATGGTGTCACACTGCGCGACAGACTGCGGCAACGCGGCGCATCGGGAGGATGGCCCATGTCGGACGCCGCGATCCAAGCGGTCCACGACCTCGGCGGAACGATCGGATTCGGCTCGCGTCCCGCGTTGATCATCATCGATTTCGTCAACGGCTTCTTCTACCGCAGCCAGTATCCGGCGATCGCCGAGGCGGCGCGGCGCACGCGGCCGCTTCTGTTGGCGGCGCGCGAGGCGGGGCTGCCGATCGTCCATACCCGCATAGCCTATGCCGACGATGGCTCGGACTGCGGGCTCTGGGCGCTCAAGGCGCCGCGGCTGAAGAAGCTGACCGAGACGTCGGATGCGAGCCAGTTCATCGCCTCGCTCGCGCCGGAGCCGGGCGAGCGGGTGCTGCGCAAGACCAAACCTTCGGCGTTCTTTGGCACCGATCTCGCGGCGCATCTGATCGGGCGCGGCGTCGACACGCTGATCTTCGCGGGTTGCACCACCAGCGGCTGCGTGCGGGCGACCGTCGTCGACGCCATCAGCCACAACTTCCGCCCGATCGTCGTTTCCGACTGCGTCGGCGACCGCACGATCGGGCCCCACGACTCCAACCTGCATGACATCGGGCAGAAATACGCCGACGTCCTGGACAGCGCGGCGGTAATCGCGCAGTTCGCGCGTACGAAGGCGGCGACCGGGTAGGGACGCTCGCGCCGCACGACCGCCGCGCCATCCATCGGGCTCCGGCGGCTGCTGCGACGGCGCCGCGACGCTTTGGCCCGCCCTCGGCGGATGCAAATTGCGCTCTCCGGGCTACCGTCGCATAATGGATCGTCGCCCCCGGGAGGTCTGGTCATGATCGTCGAACTGGGCCACCTCGCGCTCGTCCTCGCCTTCGCGGTGGCGATCGTGCAGGCGGTCGTGCCCATGGTCGGAGCACAGCGCGGCTGGGTGGACTGGATGCGCGTCGCGGCGCCCGCAGCCTCGGCGCAGTTCGGGCTGACGGCGGCCGCCTTCCTCGCGCTCGGCTGGGCCTTCGTGCAATCGGACTTCTCGGTGCGGCTGGTCGCGGCCAACTCGCACTCCGCGAAGCCGATGCTCTACAAGATCAGCGGAACCTGGGGCAACCACGAAGGCTCGATGTTGCTGTGGGTGCTGATCCTGACCTTTTTCGGCGCGATGGTCGCCTGGTTCGGGTCGAACCTGCCGCCGGCGCTCAAGGCCCGCGCGCTCGCGGTGCAGTCGGCGATCGCCGCCGCCTTCCTCGGCTTCATCCTCTGGACGTCCAACCCGTTTGCCCGGCTGGACTTTCCGCCGATCGACGGCAGCAGCCTCAACCCGCTGTTGCAGGACCCCGGCCTCGCGTTCCATCCGCCGTTTCTCTATCTCGGCTACGTCGGGCTCTCGATGGCCTATTCCTTCGCCATCGCCGCGCTGATCGAGGGCCGGGTCGACGCCGCCTGGGCGCGCTGGGTGCGGCCGTGGACGCTGCTCGCCTGGATGTTCCTGACCGTCGGCATCGCGCTTGGCAGCTTCTGGGCCTACTACGAGCTCGGCTGGGGCGGCTGGTGGTTCTGGGACCCGGTCGAGAACGTCTCGTTCATGCCCTGGCTGCTCGCCACCGCGCTGCTGCATTCGGCGATCGTCGTCGAGAAGCGCGACGCGCTGAAGTCCTGGACTATCCTGCTCGCGATCCTCTCGTTCTCGTTCTCGCTGATTGGGGCGTTCGTGGTGCGCTCGGGCATCCTCACGAGCGTGCACGCCTTCGCCAGCGACCCCGAGCGGGGCGTGTTCCTGCTCTGGATGCTCGCCGTCTTCATCGGCGGCTCGCTGACGCTGTATGCTTGGCGCGCGCCGACGCTGCGCGCGACGGCGGTGTTCTCCACCGTCAGCCGCGAGGCGGGGCTGCTGGTCAACAACCTGCTGCTCGTCGTCGCGACGCTGGTGGTGTTCTTCGGCTCACCGTCATGGCCCGTCTTGCGGCATGCCGCCGATTGAAGTG
>JANOEW010000198.1:0-3415 GCA_031413475.1 Amaricoccus sp. | reverse complement strand
AAACAGGTGTTAAAAGAATTGGGCAGTTGAAAACATAATGCCAGCATAACACATGAATAGCTCATCACTTACCACTTGCTTCTTGCTACTTGCACTGTGCCAAACAGCCTGTTTCGAGCCAAAAGAAGGCTGTCTGGATCACGGGATCGAGGGCCAACCGGTCGGCATCGTTGACGTCCTCGTATCCCGCCAGCCTGCCGTAGACCGATTGCCGGAACTGACCATCGAGCCGATGCGTCGTGTTCTTTCCCCGGCGGCTGTCGGAAAGAGCCGTCGCAGCGAGATCAGACAGCCCGAGCGCGTCATCCAACTCGCGCATCACCAAGAGACCGCCGTCCGAACTGAGCTGCGTACCGCGAAATTCCAGCCGCACGCGAGGATCGAAAGTCACCCGATCTGCTCGTTGCAAACCCGCACCCTCTGGGTGATCCATGAAACATGCCCTTCGCATCTATCAACAACATGATTTATAAAGATAATACCACGGTAATCACAGCGAAATCAGCGGATTACTTGGGGAATGCGGGCTTAATGATTGGCGTCCCGCTGTCACCGTTCAACTCAAGTCTCCGTGCGCGTTTTGCAGGGCGACGTTCACACAATTGTCCGGAAGCGGAAAGTGACTTTGGCTGATGCGTCGGAGAACTGGCGAAGGCGGGCGATCGCGCGCAGGTAATCGTTGATCAGCAGGACGCTCATCGGGCCGCCTTCGACAAGGGCCGCATCGATGGCGGGAGGGGCGCGCGCGGGTCAAGCCGCGTCTCCCCGCGCCGGCGCCCGCGGCCGGCGCCGCGGCGTTAACGTGGGTTTCCATCGGGTTAACGGCGGCCGTTATTTTCCTTTGCGATCAGTTGCTTGCCGATGTTCGCACGCGTGCGAAAGCGTGCGAAAGCGTGCGAAACCCGGGCGCGGGCGCCCCCGGGGACGGCCCCGGGGGCGCGGCGATTGCATTCGGGGGGGCCGGGTTCTATCTAAGGCGGACCCCGAGGCCGCTCAGGACCGGCGCATGAACTGGATCTCCAACTACGTCCGGCCGAAGATCAACTCGCTGTTCTCGCGCCGTGAAATGCCGGAGAACCTCTGGGTCAAGTGCGACGAATGCGGCACGATGCTGTTCCACCGCGAGCTCGCCGACTCGCTGCAGGTCTGCACCAATTGTGGCCATCACATGCCGCTAAGTCCGCGCGATCGTTTCCGGGCGCTGTTCGACGGCGGGGTGTTCGTCGAGGTGCCGGTGCCCCGGCCGATTACCGACCCGCTCGGCTTTCGCGACCAGAAGCGCTACGTCGATCGGCTGCGCGAGGCGCGCAAAGCCACTGGCGAGGAAGAGGCGATGCTGGTGGCCGAGGGCGAGATCGCCCGGCTGAAGGTGGTCGCCGCCGGCCAGGACTTCGCCTTCATGGCCGGCTCGATGGGCATGTTCGTCGGCAACGCGCTGATCGCGGCCTGCGAACGGGCGATCAAGCTGAAGGCTCCGCTGGTGGTGTTCGCGGCGGCCGGGGGCGCGCGGATGCAGGAGGGCATCCTCAGCCTAATGCAGATGCCGCGCACCACCGTGGCGGTGGAAATGCTCAAGGAGGCGGGGCTGCCCTACGTGGTGGTGCTGACCCATCCGACGACCGGGGGGGTTACGGCGTCCTATGCGATGCTCGGCGACGTGCAGATCGCCGAGCCGAACGCGCTGATCTGCTTCGCCGGCCCGCGGGTCATCGAGCAGACCATCCGCGAGACGCTGCCCGAAGGATTCCAGCGCGCGGAGTACCTGCTCGACCACGGCATGCTCGACCGGGTGGTGGCGCGCAAGCATCTGCGCGGCGAACTTGCCTCGCTACTGCGGCTGTTGACCAACCAGCCGGCCCCGGTGCTCGGCGAGCTCGCGGCCCCGGTCGAGGCCGAGGCCGGACCGGCGACGGCCGTGGCGGAGGCGCCGCCGGCCCGATGACCCGTCCATGACGGCGCCGAGCGACCGGGTTCTCGCGCGCCTGACGGCGCTGCATCCCAAGTTGATAGATCTGTCGCTCGGCCGCATCGAGCGGCTGCTGGCGGCCCTCGGCCACCCCGAGCGGGCGCTGCCGCCGGTGGTGCACGTGGCCGGCACCAACGGCAAGGGCTCGACGCTGGCGATGATCCGCGCGGGGCTGGAGGCGGGCGGCGCGCGGGTCCATGCCTATACCTCGCCGCATCTCGCGCGGTTCAACGAGCGCATCCGGGTGGCCGGCGAGCTGATCGACGAGGATCGCCTCGTTGCGCTGCTGGAACGCTGCGAGGCGGCGAACGCCGGGGCGCCGATCACGTTCTTCGAGATCACCACGGCGGCGGCGTTCCTGGCCCTGGCTGAGACCCCGGCGGACTGGTGCCTGCTCGAGGTCGGCCTCGGCGGGCGGCTCGACGCGACGAACGTCGTCGCGCGGCCGCGGTTGAGCGTGATCACGCCGGTCTCCATCGACCACCAGCAGTATCTGGGCGAGAGCCTCGCCGAAATCGCCTTCGAGAAGGCCGGTATCCTGAAGCGCGGCGTGCCGTGCGTGCTCGGGCCGCAGGCGGCGGCGGCCTGGGACGTTATCGTCGACCAGGCCGCGGCGGTGGGCGCGCCGCTGATCGCCGAGGGGCAGGACTGGCAGGTCTGGGAAGAGCATGGGCGGCTGGCCTTTCAGGACGGCGAGGGGCTGCTGGACTTGCCCCGGCCGGCGCTGATCGGGGCGCATCAGGTGGCGAACGCCGGCGCGACTCTGGCGACGCTGCGAGCGCTCGGCGTGGACGAAGCCGGGTGCGAGGCGGCGGTGACGCGCGTGGTCTGGCCGGCCCGGATGCAGCGGCTGCGCCTCGGGCCGCTGGTCGCCGCCGCAGGGCCGGGGGCGGAGCTCTGGCTCGACGGCGGGCACAACCCTGCGGCGGGGCTGGCGCTGGCCGAGGCGGTCGGGCGGCTGCCGGTCCGGCCATTGCACCTGGTGGTCGGGATGCTGCGCACCAAGGACGTCGCCGGTTTCCTGCGACCGCTCGCGGGGATCGCGGTCAGCCTGAACGGGGTGAGCATCCCCGGCGAGGCGGCGACGCTGTCCGCCGAGGAGACCGTCGCCGCCGCCCGGGCTGCCGGGCTGGCCGCCGAGGCGGCGACCGACCTCGCCGCCGCCGTGGCCGCGATCGTGGCGCGCGCGCCGGAGTCCCGCATCCTGATCTGCGGCTCGCTCTATCTGGCCGGTCAGGTGCTGCGCTCGAACGGCTGACGGCTCCGGTTTACGGCGTCCGAGCTCGGACAGCGCTCGACATTTTGATTTTAGATCGGGATGAAGTTCGGCTGAATCGTTGGGGATTGAACGAAGCCGCTGCGCGGCACGGGGACTGCTTCACGGGCAGTGCTCCTGACTGGAAGGTTTGGGTTGCTAAGACCCCTTTCCAGACAGGAGCTTCCGATGGC
>JANOEW010000197.1:0-1739 GCA_031413475.1 Amaricoccus sp. | reverse complement strand
GACGCCCTCGCCACCGAGGTGAGCGAGGTCCTGCGCCGGCACAAGCTGGTGGAAGGCCTCGTCCGGCGCACCGAGCAGGTCAAGCACGATCTGGTCGAGACGCTGGTGCACAAGCAGAACCTGACCGTGCTCGCGCAACGGCTGGAGTCGCTGCATCCAGCGGACATTGCAGCCCTGCTGGAAGCGCTCCCGCTCGACGACCGATTGATCGTGTGGGACCTGGTCAAGGCCGAGCGCGACGGCGAGATCCTGCTCGAGGTCTCCGACGCGGTGCGCGAATCGCTGATCGCGCACATGGAGAGCGGCGAGCTGGTGGCTGCCGCCGAGCAGCTCGATGCCGACGAGCTGGCCGACCTCGCGCCCGACCTCCCGCGCGAGGTGATGCAGGACGTTTTCAAGGGCTTGAGCGCGGAAGAGCGCGAGCAGGTCCGCGCGGCGATGTCGTACCCGGACGATGCCGTCGGCGCCTTGATGGATTTCGACTTCGTCAGCGTGCGCGAGGACGTCACCATCGAAGTGGTGCTGCGCTACCTGCGGCGGTTGGACGAGATGCCCGACCATACGGACCAGATTTTCGTGGTGACCCGCGACGAAACGCTGCTCGGCGTTCTGCCGGTCAACCGCCTGTTGGTCACCGATCCGGACACCGAGGTGGCGACAGTGCTCAACGCCGAGCCCGTGATGTTCCGCCCTGACAGTGGCGCGCAGGACGCCGCGCTCGCGTTCGAACGCTACGACCTTGTGTCCGCGCCGGTGGTGGACAACGCGGGCCGCCTGGTGGGCCGGGTCACCGTCAATTCGGTGGTCGATTTCATCCGCGAGCAGAGCGAGGCCGAGCGACTGTCAGCGGGCGGTCTCTCCGACGATGAGGATCTCTTCGCACCGGTCTGGAAGAGTATGAAGAACCGCTGGATGTGGCTGGCGATCAACCTCGTGACGGCCTTCATCGCGTCGCGGGTGATCGGCGTGTTCGAGGGTGCGATCGAGAAGACGGTGGCGCTGGCGGCGCTGATGCCAATCATCGCCGGTATTGGCGGCAACTCCGGCAACCAGACGATCACGATGATCGTGCGCGCACTAGCGCTCGGCCAGTTGTCACTGGTCAACGCGCGGCGCCTGTTCGCGAAGGAGATCGGCGTCAGCGTGCTAAACGGCCTGCTGTGGGGCAGCGTGGTCGGTCTGTTCGCTTTCCTGATCTATCACAACTGGCAGCTCGGGCTCGTGATGACCGGGGCCATGGTGTTGAATCTGATGCTGGCGGCGGTCATGGGGGTGGTGATTCCGCTCGTGCTATACCGCCTTGGGCGCGACCCCGCGCGCGGTTCGAGCGTGCTGATCACGGCGATCACCGACAGCGGCGGCTTCTTCATTTTCCTAGGCCTGGCGACAATCTTTCTGCATTAGGCGCCACTGTTACCCCGCAGTCACTCCTCTCCTTCCCCTGCTTGCGGGGGAAGGCCGGGATGGGGGCAAGCGACCTGAACAGAAAGCTAAAGGCTTGCCCCCTCCCCAACCCACCCCCGCGCCGTGCGCAAGGGCGGGGGAAGATTGACAGCGGGCGCCGTGCGGGTGGTCGCCGGGGGCGTTGATGTTCAGCAGCGTCCCGCGCGGCAGCGGGACGTCGTCGAGCTCGGCGACGATCCGCGCGGTGAACTCGGCGGCGACCTCGAAGCGGAAGCTGCGGCCGAAGCGGAAGTCCATCTCGCGATCGGTCGACTGCTGGGAGACGGCGATGGCGG
>JANOEW010000196.1:0-8276 GCA_031413475.1 Amaricoccus sp. | reverse complement strand
ATCGGATGCGCGACCGGAGGATCGCGCCCCGCCACCTGACGCCCCCCTTGACCGACTACTTCGCCCTGCTCGACTTGCCGCGTTCGCCCTGGCTGGAGACTGCCGACGTCAAGGCGAACGCCACCGCGAAGCGGCTGCGGAAGGGCTGCGACTGGTTGGTGGCGAACGACGTCAGCCCGGCGATGGGCATCATGGGCGGCCCCGAGAACGCGGTGATCCTGATCACCGAGGCCGGCGCCGAGCACTGGCCGCGGCTGAGCAAGGAGGCGACCGCCGAGCGGCTGGCCGAGCGCATCGCCGGGGCGCTGGCGTGACCGGGGTGACGGTGCGGGTGGTCCGGCTGCCCGGGCGCGACCCGGCGCTGCCGCTGCCGGCCTACGCCACGCCTGGGGCGGCGGGTCTCGATCTGTGCGTGAGCCTCGCGCCGACCGAGCGCGCCGCGGGGGTGACGCTGGCCCCGGGCGCGCGGGCTCTGGCGCCCACCGGCCTGGCGATCGAGATCCCCGAAGGCTACGAGGCGCAGCTCCGCCCGCGCTCGGGCCTGGCGCTGCGCGACGGGCTGACGCTGCTCAACAGCCCCGGCACGATCGACTCGGACTATCGCGGCGAGGTCGGCGTGATCGTGATCAACCACGGCGCCGCGCCGGTGACGATCGCCCACGGCATGCGGATCGCGCAGCTGGTGCTGGCCCCGGTGGCGCGGGTTCGCTGGTCCGAGGCCGCCTCGATCGGCGCGACGGAACGCGGCGCCGCCGGCTTCGGCTCGACCGGGG
Source organism: Amaricoccus sp. (assembly GCA_031413475.1). GTDB lineage: Bacteria > Pseudomonadota > Alphaproteobacteria > Rhodobacterales > Rhodobacteraceae > Amaricoccus. The sequence continues at coordinate 7,503 of JANOEW010000196.1, read as the reverse complement.
CCGGGACCGCGCGCTGAGCCGATGGTCGCGATCGCCGCGATCGCCGTGTTTGCGCTCGTGGCCGCCCGGGCGCTGGGTGCTCCGCCGGGAACCTGGCGCTACGTGCTGGCGGCGGTGGGGCTCGCCGCGGCCGCCTCGCAACTGCTGCCGGCCGGCAACCCCTACCGCGCCGATCTCGCCGGCTGGGCGCGGGTCGGCTTCTGGGTCGGGCTCGGCCTGATCCCGGTCGCGGCCTATGCGCTGTGGGTGCGCGGGCTGCGCCGGCGCTCAGGGGTCGACGCGCCAGTCGCCGAGATACGACCGCTCGGGCTGGTGCAGTTCTCCGAAGACGGCGCGCTCGCCGCCGAGACCGCCGCCGCGCTGGCGGCCGAGACCCCCGGAACCCGGGTTTCGCTCGGCTGGCGCGGCGCGGCCGGCGCGCTGGACGGGCACCTGCGGCTGCGGGTGGCGGGCGCGCTGGCCGAGGTCGAGTTGCTGCGCGTGGCCCCCGAGGCCCGGGGCCGGGGCGTCGGCAGCGCGCTGCTGCGCGCGGCCGAGGGCGAGGCGGCGGCGCGGGGCGCGGCGCGGATCGGCGCCGTGGTGGCCGACTGGCAGGCGCCGGGATTCTTCGTGCGGGCGGGCTACGGGGCGGCCGCACCCGGCCCGCGGCGCTGGATGGAGAAACCGCTGTGACCTTCGCTCCGGAGGAGCTGGAACGCTACGCCCGGCACATCGTGCTGCGAGAGATCGGCGGTCAGGGGCAGCGGCGGCTGCGCGCGGCCCGGGTGCTGGTGGTGGGCGCGGGCGGGCTCGGCTGCCCGGCGCTGGTCTATCTGGCGGCGGCGGGGGTCGGCGCGATCGGGATCGTCGACGACGACCTGGTGAGCCTGTCGAACCTGCAGCGGCAGGTGCTGTTCGGGACCACGGACCTGGGCCTGCCGAAGTCCGAGCGCGCCGCGGCGGCGCTGGGGCGGCTCAATCCGCATGTGGCGGTCGAGGCGCAGCGGCTGCGGCTGGGGCCGCAGAACGCGGCCGCGATCGTGGCCAGCTGGGACCTGGCGCTCGATGGGACCGACAATTTCACGACCCGGTATCTGCTGAACGCGGCCTGCGTCGCGGCGGGCAAGCCGCTTGTGTCGGCGGCGATGAGCCAGTGGGAGGGGCAGATCAGCCTGTTCGACCCGGCGCGGGGCGGACCGTGCTATGAGTGCGTCTTCCCCGAGGCGCCGGCGGCGGGACTGGCGTCGTCATGCTCCGAGGCCGGGGTGGTGGGCGCGCTGCCCGGCGTCATGGGGTCGCTGATGGCGCTCGAAGCGATCAAGCTGATAGCGCGCGCGGGCGAGGGGCTACGCGGGCGGATGCTGATCTTCGACGGGCTATATGCCGAGACCCGGCGGATCGCGATCGCGGCGCGGCCGGACTGCCCAACCTGCGGCGGACGCGGCGGCTGACGGATTGCCTGCGGGGACGAAAATGCGGATGCTCGCCCCATCCGACGCCGCAAGGGAGGGTTCGTTGACGCATCGCACCATGGCCGAACTCGAGGCGGGGCTCGAGGGTATCCTAGGGGCGCCGAAGGACGCCGGCCGGCTCGACGCGATCGTGGCGCGGCCGGCGAAGGGCGAGCGGCGGGCGCTCGACAGCGCGGGGCTGAGCCTCGCGGGCGGGCTCGAGGGCGACCACTGGGCGCTCGGATGCTGGAAGTCGACCGAAGACGGGAAGCCCCATCCCGACGTGCAGATCTGCATCATGAACGCCCGGTCGATCGCGCTGATCGCCGGGGCGCGGGAAAACTGGCTGCCGGCGGGGGACAACCTCTATCTCGACCTGGACCTGTCGCCCGACAACCTGCCGCCGGGGACGCGGCTGGCGCTCGGGACCGCCGAGCTGGAGATCACCGACACGCCGCACAACGGCTGCGCCCAGTTCATCGCCCGCTTCGGGCGCGACGCCTGCGTGTTCGTCAACACCGGGACCGGCAAGGCGCACCGGTTGCGGGGCGTCTACGCCCGCGTCGTTCGCGACGGCCATATGGCGGTGGGCGACCGCGCCATGAAAGTTCGATGACGGACGGGGCTTCAAATCGCCACCGGTCGTGCGTAGACTATGAGGCGGCGGGTTCTGGCCTTCCCGTGAAGGGGCTCCAATCCTAGTGGCCGTAAACATTCTCGAGGGAGCCGGCTCTGTGACTGGCCCTGGCCTATCGCACCCGGCGCCCACCTGGTTCACCAGGCTCTCGAGGATCGGAAGCGCCCACGGTCGCGCCGGGCTCGCCGCTCGCCGCCCATGATCGATCTCGTCGCCGAGAAGCGGGCGGCGCGCGCCGCCGCAACCCTGCGGCGTGTGAAGCTGCACGCGGCGGGCGCCGGTGCGGCGAGCGCCGCCGCGGGGCACGCGCTCGCGGCGATCGGCGGGCTGCGCGACGTGCGCACGGTGGCCGCCTACCTGCCGATGCGCAGCGAGATCGATCCGCGCCCGGTCATGCTGGCGCTGATCGGGCTCGGCTACCGGGTCGCGGCCCCGGTGATCGAGGCACGCGGCCTGCCGCTGCGCTTCCGGCTGTGGCGGCCCGGCGACGCGCTCGGGCACGGGCCGCTCGGCGCGCCGATCCCCGCCGCTGGCGACTGGGTCGAACCCGACGCGGTGCTGGCGCCGCTGCTCGCCTTCGACGCGGCGGGATGGCGGCTCGGCTACGGCGGCGGCTACTACGACCGGACCCTGGCCGCGCTCCGGGCGCGCCGACCGACGCCGGCCTTCGGCTTCGCCTACGCCGGTCAGGCGGTCGGGCGGGTTCCGCATGGTCCCGGGGACGCATGTCTCGACGCGGTGATCACCGAAGCGGGCGTGGCGCGAGCGGGCTGACGCGCCCGCTTGCCGGGCGGCGGCATCGCGGCTAAGGCGGACCGATGAAGCTGCTGTTCCTCGGCGACGTGATGGGCAGGGCCGGGCGCGCCGCGGTCGTGGCTTCGCTGCCGGGGCTGCGGACGCGACTCGGGCTCGATTTCGTGGTGGTGAACGCCGAGAACGCCTCCGGCGGCATGGGGCTGACCGGAGCGCACGCCACCGAGTTGCTGGCCGCAGGGGCGGACTGTCTGACGCTCGGCGACCACGCCTTCGACCACCGCGAGATGCTCGCCTTCATCGAGACCGAGCCCCGCGTGCTGCGGCCGCTCAACTACGCCAAGGCCGCCCCCGGCCAGGGCGCGCGTCTGTTCGACGCGCCGGGCGGGCGCAGGGTCTTCGTGGCGCAGACGCTGGGGCAGGTCTTCATGAAGCGCCCGTTCGACGACCCGTTCTCGGCGCTCGACGCCGCGCTGAAGGCTGCGCCGCTGGGCGGGCGGGCGACGGCGGTGATCGTGGACGTGCACGCCGAGGCGACCTCGGAAAAGATGGCGCTGGGACATTGGTGCGACGGCCGCGCGAGCCTGGTCGTCGGCACGCACACCCACGTGCCGACCGCTGACACCCAGATCCTCGCCCAAGGCGCCGCCTACCAGAGCGACGCCGGCATGTGCGGCGACTACGACAGCGTGATCGGCATGGACAAGCTCGAGCCGATCACCCGCTTCGTCACGGGCATGGCCAAGGGCCGGTTCGAGCCGGCGGGGGGCGCGGCGACGCTGTGCGGCGTCTATGTCGAGACCGACGACGCCACCGGGCGCGCCATGCGGGCCGAGCCGGTGCGGCTGGGCGGGCGGCTGCCGGCGACCGCGCCGGCCTGAGGCGTGACGCGGTTCGCGCCCGTCGCGATGCTGTTCGTCACCGGGGCCGCCTGGGGGCTCACGATGCCGCTCATTCGCGTGGCGGTCTCGACCGGGCACCAGCCGCTGGGGATCGTGCTGTGGCAGAAGGTCATCATGGCCGGGATGCTCGGCGGGTTGGTCGTGGCGATGCGGCTGAGATTGCCGTTCGCGGCGCGGCATCTGGGGCTGTTCGTCGGCGTGGCGGTGTTCGGGGCGATCTTGCCCGGGTATTTCAGCTATCTGACCGCCGCCGAGCTGCCGGCGGGGGTGCGGTCGATCATCATCGCCATCGTGCCGATGTTCGTGCTGCCGATGGCGCTGGCGCTAGGCTTCGAGCGGCCGGAGGCGCGCCGCGCGCTGGGCGTGGCGCTTGGGGCGGCGGCGATCGTCGCGATCGCGCTGCCGGGCGAGGGACCAGGCCCGGCGATCGCAGTCGGCATGGTTCTGCTCGCGCTGATCGCACCGCTCAGCTACGGGATCGAGGCGAACTTCCTCGCCTGGCGCGGCTCCGAGGGGCTGCATCCGTTCCAGCTGTTGCTCGGCGCCTCGCTGGTCGGGATCGCGCTGACCTGGCCGCTGGCGGCGGCGACCGGGCAGACGGTGGGCCTGGGGCGGACCTGGGGCGCGGCGGAATGGGCGATCCTGGCCTCGGGGGTGCTGAACGCGCTGGCCTATTCGGGCTACGTTTGGCTGGTCGGACGGGCCGGCTCGGTGTTCGCGAGTCAGATCGCCTACCTCGTCACCGGTTCTGGCGTCGTCTGGTCGATGCTGCTGCTCGGCGAGCGCTATTCCGGCTGGGTCTGGGCGGCCTTCGCGCTGATGCTCGCGGGCGTGGCGCTGGTCCAGCCGCAGAAGGCCGGCGCGAAAGCGCCTTGAGCGCGCCCGCGGCGGGCGCTCCGCATCGAGGCCTTGTGGCCCGAACGTTCATCCGACAAGAGTGTGTGCCGCAAACTTCGCCCTGCGCCACGGCGATGGAAGAACCACAGCAACGAGGGACTGCATGATCGACCTGCTCAATCATGAGGCCTTTCCGGCTGTCCTGACCCTGACTGTCCTGGCGGGAATGCTGGTGCTGTTCCTGCTCGAGGTCTATCCCGTCGAGGTGACGGCGCTGTTCGGCGCTGGCGTGCTCGTGCTGCTGGGCATGGTGCCGCCGGACGGGGTCCTCGACGTGTTCGCGAACCCCGCGCCCTGGACCATCGCCGCGATGTTCATCGTCTCCGGCGGGCTGGTGCGCACCGGGTTGATCAGCGCGTTCACCCGGATCGTCTCGCGCCGCGCCGCGCAGAACAAGGTGCTGGTGCTGGTCGGCGTCGGGCTGTTCATCGCCGGCGCCTCGGCCTTCACCAACAACACGCCGCTGGTTGCGGTGATGATCCCGGTCACGATCCAGCTGGCGCACAAGATGGGCCTCGCGCCGTCGAAACTGCTGATCCCGCTGTCCTATCAGACCGTGCTCGGCGGCATGATCACCATGATCGGCACCTCGACCAACATCCTCGTCGATGGCGTGGCGCGGGCGCAGGGCCTCGCGCCGTTCGGTCTGTTCGAGATCGCGCCGCTGGGAGTAGCGGTGATGTTCGTCGGATTCGCCACCATGTGGCTGCTGGTGCCCACGTTTCTGCCGAATCGCGACTCGATGACCGACCTGCTGGGCGCCCGAAAGCGGATGAAGTTCTTCACCGAGGTCGTGGTGCCCGAGGGCTCGCCGCTGATCGGTCAGGGCGTGATGGCGGTGGGCATCTTCAAGCGCGAGGGCATGCGGGTGATCGACGTCGTCCGCGGCGACGAGTCGATGCGCCGCCAGTTCCCCGAAGTGATGCTGGCCGAGGGCGACCGCGTGGTGCTGCGCACCGAGATGCAGGAGCTGTTGGGCCTCAAGGACCACAGCCACGTGACCCTGGTCGATCGCGTCGGCTCGAAGCGCACCACCACCGTCGAGGCGCTGATCCTGCCCGACTGCAAGCTGGTCGGCCGCTCGCTCGGTTCGCTGCGGCTGCGGCGGCGCTACGGCGTCTATCCGCTGGCGGTGCACCGCCGCAACCAGAACATCGGCCGCCAGCTCGACGACGTGACGGTGCAGGTGGGCGACACGCTGCTGCTCGAAGGCGCGCCGGAGGACATCCGGCGGCTGGCGGCGGACGTCGACCTCGTCGATCTGAGCGAGACCACCGACAAGCCCTACAAGCGCGGGCGGGCGCCGCTGGTGCTGCTGGTGCTGGGTGCGATCGTGTTCCTGTCGGCGATCGACTTCGCGCCGATCCAGATCCTGGCGATGCTCGGGGTGGTGGCGCTGCTGGTCACCGGCACGATCGAGCCGGGCGAGGCCTACACCACCGTCAGTGCCTCGCTGCTGGTGCTGATCCTCGCAATGCTGGTGGTGGGCGAGGCGCTGGATCGCTCGGGGGCCGTGCAGATGATCGTCAACGCGATCTCGCCGACCCTGGCGCAGATGTCGCCGCTGGCGGTGCTGTTCGTGCTCTACTTCCTGACCCAGATCCTGACCGAGCTGTTGTCGAACAACGCGATCGCGGTGGTGGTCACGCCGGTCGCGATCGCGCTCGCGCTCAGCCTCGGGCTCGACCCGCGGCCGTTCGTGGTGGCGGTGATGTTTGCCGCGACCCTCGCCTTCGCCACGCCGATCGGCTACCAGACCAACACCATGGTCTACGGTCCGGGCGGCTACAAGTTCACCGATTACGCCCGCATCGGCATCCCGCTCAACATCGTCACCGGCATCACCGCCTGCCTGCTGATCCCGCTGTTCTGGCCGCTGATCCCGGGTTGAACCTCGGGTTGAACCTCGGCGGCCTGCCGGCCTATAAGGCCGGCCAGCAGCGGAATACGTGACGGAGGATCCCATGGCGGGTCATTCCAAGTGGGCCAACATCCAGCATCGCAAGGGTCGGCAGGACGCCGTCCGTGCGAAGATGTTCTCGAAGTTCTCCAAGGAGATCACCGTGGCCGCGCGGATGGGCGACCCGGACCCGGACAAGAACCCGCGCCTACGGCTGGCCGTCAAGGAAGCCAAGGCGAATTCGATGCCCAAGGACAACATCGAACGCGCGATCCGCAAGGCTCAGGGCGGCGACGCCGAAACCTACGACGAGGTCCGCTACGAGGGCTACGGGCCGAACGGCGTCGCGATCATCGTCGAGGCGATGACCGACAACCGCAACCGCACCGCCTCGAACGTGCGCTCGACTTTCACCAAGCGCGGCGGCAACCTCGGCGAGACCGGCTCGGTCGCCTTCCTGTTCGACCGCATGGGGCAGATCGTCTACGGGCCCGACGCCGCGACCGCCGACGCCGTGATGGAAGCCGCGATCGAGGCCGGAGCCGCGGACGTGGAGAGCGCCGCCGACGGCCACGTGATCTGGTGTGCAGTGGAGGACCTCGCCGAGGTTTCGACGGCGCTGGAGGCGGCGCTCGGCGAGGCGGCCTCGACCAGGCTGGTCTGGCGGCCGCAGACCACCACCGAGCTGGACTTCGAGGCGGCGCAGAGCCTGATGAAGCTGATCGAGGCGCTTGAGGACGACCACGACGTGCAGTCGGTGACGGCCAACTTCGAGGTTTCCGACGAAGTCATGGCGCAGCTCTGAAGCGACCTCTGCGACGGCGTGGCCGCAGGCTCCCGCGGTTAGATCGGGATGAAGTTCGGCTGAATCGTTGGGGATTGAACGAAGCCGCTGCGCGGCACGGGGACTGCTTCACGGGCAGTGCTCCTGACTGGAAGGTTTGGGTTGCTAAGACCCCTTTCCAGACAGGAGCTTCCGATGGC
>JANOEW010000195.1:0-5022 GCA_031413475.1 Amaricoccus sp. | reverse complement strand
GGCCCGCAGACATACATCGAGACCTTGCCGTTAACGACAGTCGGCTCCAGCCGCTCCTTGCGGCGGGTCCGGGTGTTGTAGAGCGTGATCTCGGGACTGTCGGACATCGGGCAAACCTCGGGCGGGTTACGCGCGACGGGCTAGCACTTCGGTCCGGGAATGGAAACGGGCGCGCCGCCGCGGAGGGCTCAGCGGCGAATTCGACAGGTCGGGGCGAGCGATCGCGCGGCCATCTCTGTACAATGCCCCGCCCGCAGCCGCGGCGCAAGACCGTTTACCCCGCGTTAGCGATTCAGTTATCCAGCGTTTTCATGCGGTTGACCCAATTTTCACGCTGAATGCCCCGCTCGCGCCCCCTTGGCGACCGGACCCCTGCCGTGCGAAGGTGACGTAAGACCCGACCCGAGAGCCCCCGATGCCCGCCCCCCGCGCCGCCGTCCTCCGAACCCTCGCCGACCTGCCCGAGCAGTCCTGGGACGCGCCCGACCGGGGCCGCCTCGCCTGGAAGACGCTCTTCGACGGCGAGGTGACCCCGACCGAGGCGCTGACCTGCGGCGTCGCCCTGATCCCGGCCCACGGCGGCCTCGCCCCGCACCGCCACACCCAGGCGGAGGTCTACTTCGGCCTCGAAGGCCGCGTCCGCGTCACCATCGAGGGCGCTTCCCACGACCTCGGCCCGGGCGACGCGCTCTTCATCCCCGGCGACGCCCTCCACGCCGTCGAAGGCGGCCTGGCGCCCGCCCGCTTCTTCTACGTCTTCGCCGCCGACCGCTACGAGGACGTCCGCTACGACTTCCCCGCGGAGGCCAGCGATGCCCCATGACCCCGGCGCGACCCTTCGCGCGCTCCACCGCCCCGGCGATCCGTTCGTGCTGGCGAACGCCTGGGACCGCGGCTCGGCCCGCGTGCTCGCGGCGCTCGGGGCGAAGGCGATCGGCACCACCTCCGCCGGCTTTGCCTTCACCCGCGGCCTGCCCGACGGCGCCCGCGTCAGCCTCGACGAGACGCTGGCGCATTGCGAGGATCTCGTCGCCGCCACCGCGCTGCCGGTCAGCGCCGATCTCGAGAACGGCTACGCCGAGGCCCCCGACGCGCTGGCGCGCATCATCCGGCTCGCCGCCGACGCGGGCCTCGCCGGCGCGTCGATCGAGGACACCGACCTGCCCGGCGACGGCGCCTACGCGTTCTTCCTCGCGGTCGAGCGCATCCGCGCCGCCGTCGCCGCGGCCCGCGCCTTGCCCCGCGACTTCGTGCTGGTCGCCCGCGCCGACGGCCTCCTGACGCGCGCCTACGGCCTGAACGAAGCGCTGCGGAGGGTCGAGGCCTTCGCCGAAGCCGGGGCCGATTGCGTCTACGTGCCCGGCTTGCCCGACCTGGCGGCGTTGAAGGCGGTCTGCGCCGCGGCCCGGGCGCCGGTGAACGCGCTGGCCGCAGGCCCGCTCGCGGCGGCGTCCCTCGCGGACTTCGCCGCCGCGGGCGCCGCGCGGATCAGCCTCGGCTCCGGCCTCGCTCGGCTAGCCCAGGCCGCCTTCGTCGCGGCGGCCCGCGACATCTTCGGCGCGGGCCGCTTCGACGCGCTCGGTCGCGGCGCGAAGGAGGCGGACGTGAGCGCGCTGCTCGCGCGCGGCGCCGCGCCGTGACCCGCGAACTCGTCAACGCAACCTGCGCGGACTTGCCCGGGGCCGAGGTCTGCGACCCCTGGGGCGGCGGCCACGACGCCTGGAAGGTCGGCGGCAAGCTGTTCGCCATCGTCGGCGCGATGGCCGACTTCGGGGTCAGCGTCAAATGCGCCGACCCCGAGACGGCCGCGCTGCTGATCGACCTCGGCCGCGCCGAACGCGCGCCCTATCTCCACGCGAGCTGGGTCCGCATCCCTTGGGGCCGGATGGACGCGACCGAGTTGGCCGAGCGGCTGGAGAGCTCGTATCGGCTGATCCGCGCGCGACTGCCGAAGCGCGTTCAGGCCGGCCTCGGCAAGCGGTTGTGAGCCAGCCCAAAAAGAGTGTCCGAGATCGGACGCCGCGTAACTAATTGGTTTTTATGTATTTATTCGTTAACGCAGATTGGGGCCACACTGCACGACACTACGCCCACCGTGCTCGCTCGTGCCCTCTGTCCCCGGATCGGACGCGAAAATCACCACTGGGGAGTTTCGCCCAAACGATTCCAGGAGGCTACTGCGGAATGCATGGGGCGTGCCATGGCGCGCAAGCGGGGCGCGGCCGCTTGGTGGACGCGGTGCCGAGCAGAGCGCGGGTGTAGGGGTGCTGCGGATTGGCGAAGAGGTCGGCGACCGGCCCGTGCTCGACCACCGAGCCCGCGTACATCACCATCACCCGGTCGGCGATGCCTGCCACCAGCCCGAGGTCGTGGGTGATCCAGATGATCCCCATGCCGATCTTCGCCCGGAGTTCCCGGACGAGCTCGAGGATCTGCGCCTGGATCGTGACGTCGAGCGCGGTGGTCGGCTCGTCGGCGATCAGCACCTTGGGGTCGCAGGACAGCGCCATCGCGATCATCACCCGCTGGCGCATGCCGCCGGAGAACTGATGCGGATAGTCGTCGAGCCGCCGTTCCGGGTCGGGGATGCCCACCAGCCGCAACAGTTCCGCCGCCCGCGCCCGCGCCGCCCGCTTCGACAGGCCGAGATGCTCGCGCAGCGGCTCGATCAGCTGAAAGCCGACGGTGAAGACCGGATTGAGGCTGGTCATCGGATCCTGGAACACGAAGCCGATCTCGCCGCCGCGCAGCTCGCGCAGGTCGCGCTCGCCCATGGTCCGCACGTCGCGGCCCTGGTAGAGGATCGCCCCCCCGGTGATCTCCGCCGGCGGGCTCGGCAGCAGCCGCATCAGCGACATCATCGTCACCGACTTGCCCGACCCGCTCTCGCCGACCACGCCGAGCAGCTCGCCCGGCGCGATCGCGAAGCTGACGCCATTCACGGCATGGACAGCGCCGTCACGCGTCTGGAACACCGTCTGGAGGTCGGTGACCTCGAGGACCGGCGCGGGTCCGTCCAGCATCCTTGGCTCCCCGACGAGCGACCTTCGCGACTCCGTTCTCGGAGCGATCCGGCGAAGTCGTTAACCAACTAAACAGCAAGAAGTCGCGCCCGACAACGGGTAAATGCGGCTTGACGCTGGGAGGGCCGGCCCACAGATTAGAGGATGCGCTCATGGGATGCGTAGATGACGACCGGCCCGACCCCGCGCGAAATGCTGACCCGGCTGGTCGCCTTTCCCACGGTCTCCGATCGCTCGAACCTCGACCTGGTCGCCTACGTCGAAGCCTACCTGGCCGAGCTCGGCGTGGCCTGCGAACGGGTTCCCGACCCGACCGGAACCAAGGCGAGCCTGGTTGCCCGCGTCGGCCCGGCAACGGAGGGCGGCGTCGTGCTGTCGGGCCACACAGACGTGGTCCCGGTCGAGGGCCAGGACTGGACTTCGGACCCCTTCACGCTCACCGAGCGCGACGGCCGGCTCATCGGTCGCGGCACCTGCGACATGAAGGGATTCCTCGCCTGCTCTCTCGCGCTCGCGCCGGAAATGCTCGACGCCGGCCTGAAACGTCCGATCATCTTCGCGCTCAGCCACGACGAGGAGATCGGCTGCCTCGGCGCGCCGGCGATGATCGAGGCGCTGCTCGCCGGCCAGCCGCGCCCCGAGGCGGTGATCGTCGGCGAGCCCTCGATGATGCGCGTCGTCACCGGCCACAAGGCGAGCTGGGGTTTTCGAATCCACGTGCGCGGCCACGAAGTGCATTCGAGCCTGATCCACACCGGCGTCTCGGCGGTGATGACCGCGGCCCGGCTGATCGCGTGGATGGACGAGGTCATGGCCACGAACGCCGCCGCCGCCGCGCCGGGCGACTTCGAGCCGCCCTACACCACGCTGCACGTCGGCATGATCCAGGGCGGCACCGCCGGCAACATCACGGCGCGCGACTGCACCTTCACCGGCGAGGTCCGCATCCTGCCCGAGGAGGGGACCACCGTCTGGAAGACGCGCGTCCTCGCCGAAGCCGAACGGCTCGAGGCGGCGGCCCGGCGCGTCCATCCCGACGCGGCGATCACCGTGACGACCCGGATGGAGCTGCCCGGCTTCACGCCCGAGGCCGACGGCCCGGCCGAGCGCCTCGCGCGCGGCCTGAGCGGCGACAACGGCCGGCACGTCGTCTCGTACCAGACCGAAGCCGGCCAGTTCCAGGAGCGCGGCCTCTCCACCGTGATCTGCGGCCCCGGCTCGATCGAGCAGGCGCACCAGCCGGACGAATACATCAGCCTCGCACAGCTCGACGCCGCCGCGGCGCTGATGCGCCGCCTCATCCGCCGCCTCGCGGCCTGAAAGGACACCCCCGATGCCCGTGCTCAACCGCATCGCCGAGCTCGCGCCCGCAGTCACCGAATGGCGCCGCGATCTGCACATGCACCCGGAGACCGAATTCGACACCCACCGCACCAGCGGCATCGTCGCCGACAAGCTGCGCGCCTTCGGCTGCGACGAGGTCGCGACCGGCATCGGGCGCACCGGCGTGGTCGGCGTGATCCGCGGCCGCGCCACCGGTTCCGGCCGGGTCGTCGGCCTGCGCGCCGACATGGACGCGCTGCCGATGCAGGAGGCGACCGGCCTGCCTTACGCCTCAGCCACGCCCGGCAAGATGCACGGCTGCGGCCACGACGGCCACACCGCGATGCTGCTCGGCGCCGCGCAGCACCTCGCCGAGACCCGCAACTTCGACGGAACCGCGATCGTGATCTTTCAACCCGCGGAAGAGGGCGGCGGCGGCGGCCGCGAGATGGTCGAGGACGGCATGATGGACCGCTTCGGCATCCGGGAGGTCTACGGCCTGCACAACATGCCCGGCCGGCCGGTGGGCGACTTCGCGCTGCGGCCGGGCCCGCTGATGGCCGCGGCCGATCTGTTCACCATCGAGGTGACGGGACGCGGCGGCCATGCCGCCCAGCCGCACAACTGCGTCGATCCGACCGTGGCCGCCTCCGCCATCGTGCTGGCGCTCCAGTCG
>JANOEW010000194.1:0-2538 GCA_031413475.1 Amaricoccus sp. | reverse complement strand
CTGATCACCCGCAGGAACGTCTCGACCTCGTCGCGCTTGATCGCCTTGTAGAGCGCGCAGAACTCCTCGCCGAGGATCGCGGTGACCTCGGGGTCGTTCTCGAACAGATCGAGCGCCGCGAGCAGGTCGCGCGGCAGTGCGCGCGGGCGGTGATAGGCCTCGCCCGCGACCGCCTCGCGCGGGTTGAGCTTGTGCTTCATGCCCAGGTATCCGCAGGCGAGCGAGGCTGCGAGCGCCAGATACGGATTGCAGTCCATGCCGACCACCCGGTTCTCCACCCGCCGCGCCTCCGGGCCGGAGATCGGCACGCGGATGCCGGTGGTGCGGTTGTCCGCGCCCCATTCGAGGTTGATCGGCGCGGCGCCCCCCGGCACGAAGCGGCGGTAGCTGTTGACGTAGGGCGCCAGCATGCACACGACCGTCGGCAGGTGGCGCTGCAGGCCGGCGATGAAGCCGCCGAACAGTTCGGTCGGGCCGTCCTTCGCGTCGGTGAACACGTTCTTGCCGGTCTTCACGCTCAGGACCGACTGGTGGATGTGCATCGCCGAACCCGGTTCGTCCTGCATCGGTTTGGCCATGAAGGTGGCGAAGCAGTTGTTCCGCAAGGCCGCTTCGCGGATGGTGCGCTTGAAGAAGAACACCTGGTCGGCGAGCTTCAGCGGGTCGCCGTGCAGGAAGTTGATCTCGACCTGGCCGGCGCCGCCCTCCTGGATGATGGTGTCGATCTCGAACCCTTGCGCGTCGGAAAAGGCGTAGATGTCGTCGATCACCTTGCCGTATTCGTCGACCGCCGACATCGAATAGGCTTGGCGCGAGACCATCTGCCGCCCGGTGCGGCCGACCGGCGGCTCGATCGGCTCGTTGGGATTGAGGTTCGGCTTGATCAGGTAGAACTCCATCTCCGGCGCCACGACTGGCGCCCAGCCCTCGGCGGCGTAGAGCGCCATCACCCGCTTCAGCACGTTGCGTGGCGAGACCCCCACCGGTTCGCCGGCGAGGTTCGCGACGTTGTGGATCACCTGCAGCGTGACGTCGTCGGCCCAGGGCGCGGCGGTGCCGGTGGCGTAGTCCGGCGTCAGAACCATGTCGGACTCGGTCCACTGGTTGACGTCGTGCATGTCGACGTAGTCGCCCGAGATGGTCTGGTGGAAAATCGAGGTCGGCAGGAACATCCGATCCTCGCGGGAGAACTTGTTGTAGGGCATCGCCTTGCCGCGCGAGATGCCGGCGACGTCCGGCACGATGCACTCGACCTCCTCGATGCGGCGCCCCGAGAGCCAGCTGCGGAAGGCTTCGGGAAGGCGGTTCTTGAAATCGGCTGGCGCGGCGGCCATGCGGGATCCTTCAGAGGCGGCCGACCGGCCGCGGTTTTGCGCCGCCGGCCTGGGCGAGCAGGCACAGCCAGTCGTGGGCGAGCGTCGCGGCGGCCAGCGCGGTGATCTCGGCGTGGTCGAAGGGGGGCGAGACCTCGACCACGTCCATGCCGACGAGGTTCAGCCCGCCGAGGCCGCGGACGAGCTCCAGCGCCTGCCAGGAGGCGAGGCCGCCGGGGACAGGCGTGCCCGTGCCGGGCGCGAAGGCCGGGTCGAGCGCGTCGATGTCGAACGAGACGTAGACCGGCGCCGAGCCGGCGCGGGCGCGCACGATCTCCAGCGTCGCCTCGATGCCGTTGCGATGCACCCAGGGCGCGGTCAGGACCTCGAGCCCCTCGGTCGAGTCGTGGAAAGTGCGGATGCCGACCTGGGTCGAGCGCGCGGCGTCGACCTGCCCTTCGCGGATCGCGCGGCCCATCATCGTGCCGTGGTCGATCCGGCCGGGATCGTCGGGCCAGAGGTCGCCGTGGGCGTCGACGTGGATCAGCGCCAGCGGCCCGTGCTTGGCGGCGTGGGCGCGCAGCAGCGGCCAGGTCACGAAATGATCGCCGCCGATGGCCAGAAGCTTCGGCCCGGCGCCGATGATCGCGGCCGCGGCCGCCTCGATCGCGGGCGCGATGGTCTCCGGGTGATGCGGGTCGAGCATCACGTCGCCCCAGTCGACCACCGCGAGGCTCGCCATCAGGTCGAAGCCCCACGGGAAGGACTTAAGCTCGGCGAGTTGCACGCTGGCGGCGCGGATGGCGCGGGGGCCAAGCCGGCAGCCGGGGCGGTAGGTGACCGCGGCGTCGTAGGGCACGCCCAGCACCGCCACGTCGACGCCGGCGAGATCGCGGGTGTAGCGCCGGCGCAGGAAGCTGAGCGCGCCGCCGTAGGTCATCTCCGGCCAGTGCGCCCGGGCGTCCGCGGCGCGGAACGCGGCGTCGCCCGCGTCAGTCGACATTCTTGGTCGCCCGGCGCATCTGCCATGTGGCGATCGCCACGACTAGCGCGACGGTGGCGATGATGATGGTGGCGAGCGCGTTGACCTCCGGGCTGACCCCGAGGCGGACCTTGGAGAAGATCACCATCGGCAGGGTCGAGGCAACCCCGTGCGTCAGGCCGAAATCGCCGCGAACCGGGCAGGCAAACAGCAAGCACTCCATCAGAGCGTGAGCGAACTCAA
>JANOEW010000193.1:0-7822 GCA_031413475.1 Amaricoccus sp. | reverse complement strand
GCGCCTGCCCGCCCGGGGCAGGCGCGTTTCCGCGCCAGCCGGGCAGGCGCTGCCTCATTGCGCGCGTCGGTCCAGGCCGAACCCCTCTCGCCTTCCGCCATGGGCTCCAGGCGACGGACCGGACGAGGCCCCACCGGGGCCTCGCCTTTTCGGTCCGAACAGAAGAGTGCTGCTGCGGCAAGACACCTCCGCGCGAGTCAATCACCCGGAGCCGGTATTACTCCCCCCGATACGGCCGCACGTACTGCAGCGCCATGTCCCAGGGAAAGAAGATCCAGGTGTCTTGGCTGACCTCGGTGACGTAGGTGTCGACCTGGGTCCGCCCCAGCGGCTTGGCGTAGACCGTGGCGAAATGCGCCTTCGGGAACATCCGCCGCACCAGCTCCAGCGTCTTGCCGGTGTCCACCAGGTCGTCGACGATCAGGATGCCGGCGCCGTCGCCCATCAGCGCCGCGTCGGGCGCCTTCAGCACCACCGCCTCGGCCTGCTGCTGCCAGTCGTAGGACTTGACCGAGATCGTGTCGACCATGCGGATGTCGAGCTCGCGCGCCACGATCATCGCCGGCGCCATGCCGCCGCGGGTGATCGCCACCACCGCCCGCCAGTCCCCGTCGTCCGGCCCCCGCTTGTCCAGCCGCCACGCCAGCGCCCGGCTGTCGCGGTGGATCTGGTCCCAGCTGATGTGGAACCCCTTCTCGTGCGGCAGCTGGTCGTTCATCGGGCTCTCCTCACCCTGCGGCGATCCTGATCCCGAGCGCGCCGATCAGCCGGCCGAACGCCCGGTCGATCCAGCGCTTGCCACGCCCGTAAGCCGCCCGCGCGCGCTCGAGCGAGAACAGCCGCCCGACCAGCGCGAACCACAGCGCCTCGTTGAGAAAGATCACCACGAGCAGCAACCCGAGCGTCGCCGTCCCGGTCCCCGGCGGCACCAGCCCAACGAACACCGCGCCGAAGAACACCGCCGTCTTGGGGTTGGCGAGAGCCGTCAGCAGCGCCGGCGCCACCTGGAACAGCAGCGCCAGTCCCAGCAACGCGGCGGTCGCCCAAACCAGGCTGCCGATCCCCACGCCAACCGCATAGGCGGCCGCCCGCCGGAACCCCTCGGCGGCGGCGGTCCGCACCGACACCACGAACGCCGGCCCCGGGCTGATCGACGCCAGCAGGTGGATCGGCGCGATCGACAGGGACGCCGCGGCGGTCACTGCGCCGGTTCCTTGCGCCCGGTGACCACGTCGATGTCAGGCGCGTCCTCGGCCTTCATGCCGACCACGTGATAGCCGGCGTCGACGTGATGCGTCTCGCCGGTCACGCCCGAGGACAGGTCGGACAGCAGATACATCGCCGACTTGCCCACGTCGGCTTGGGTCACGTTGCGCCGCAGCGGCGCGTTCAACTCGTTCCACTTCAGGATGTAGCGAAAGTCGCCGATGCCCGAGGCCGCCAGCGTCTTGATCGGCCCGGCCGACAGCGCGTTGACCCGGACGCCGTCCGGGCCGAGGTCCATCGCCATGTATTTGACGCTCGCCTCCAGCGCGGCCTTGGCCACGCCCATGACGTTGTAATGCGGCATGACCTTCTCGGCCCCGTAGTAGGTCAGCGTCAGGCAGGATCCGCCCGCGGTCATCAGCCGGGCGGCGCGCTGGACGGCGGCGGTGAAGGAATAGACCGAGATCAGCATGGTCTGGGTGAAGTTCGCCGCCGTGGTCATCTCGACGTACCGTCCGCGCAGCTCGTTCTTGTCCGAGAAGCCGATCGCGTGCACGAGAAAATCGAGCCCGCCCCAGGTCTCAGCCAGGGTCGCGAACACCGCGTCCATCGAGGCCACGTCGCTGACGTCGCAGGGCAGCACGATCGTCGATCCCACCGAAGCCGCCAGCGGCGCCACCCGCCGCCCCAGCGCGTCGCCCTGATAGGTGAACGCCAGCTCGGCGCCCTCGGCGTGGCAGGCGTGCGCGATGCCCCAGGCGATCGACTTGTCGTTCGCGACCCCCATGATCAGCCCGCGTTTGCCGGTCATCAACGCCATGGTCTCGCTCCCTTCGCCTTGGCGCGGGTCTATTAGAAACCCCCGGCCGCCACAAGGATCACGGCGGCGCGAGCGCCGGGTGGTCCGGGTAGCGCGACAGCGTCTCGACCCCGCTCCCGGTGATCAGGACCTGTTCTTCGAGCTTGACGGAAAAGTCGCCGCCCTCCCGGCTGATCAGGCTCTCGACGCACAGCGTCATGCCCGCCTCGAGCATGCCTTCGAAGGCTCCGCGCACGCGCTGGTCGGGATAGACGACATACGGCCATTCGTCGCACAGCCCGACCCCGTGCCAAACGCACGAGTACTTGCCCGCCTGATACGCGGCTGGCAGGGCGAATTGCCGGTCGTGCAGCTCCGCGAACGTGACGCCGGGGCCGAGCAGCGCGGTGTTCCACGCGATCTGCTCGCGCGCCAGCCGGTAGTCGGCGATCATGTCCGCCCGCGGCCGGCCGCCGCCGATCCACCAGGTGCGGCTGAGGTCGGCGCACATCCCGTAGGGCCCGATCAGGTCGGTGTCGAACGCCAGGATCTCGCCGTCGCGGATCACCCGCGGCCCGCATTCCTGGAACCACGGGTTGGTGCGCGGCCCCGACGCCAGCAGCCGCGTCTCGATCCACTCGCCGCCGCGTCGGATGTTCTCGGCGTGCAGCACCGCCCAGACGTCGTCCTCGGTCAGCCCCGGCGCCGCGGTCGCCTGCATCGCCGCCATCGCCGTCTCGCAGGCGTGGATCGCGCAGCGCATCGCCCGCACCTCGTCCGGCCCCTTGACCGCTCGCACTCGCTCGGAGACGATCTCTCCGTCCTCCAGCGTCAGCTCCTCGGCCTCCAGCGCCCGCGCCCCGGTCAGCATGATCTTGTCCACCGCCAGCCGCCGGTTCGCCCCCGACCGCGCCCGCAGCGCGTCCGCTATTTCGCGCGCGAAGGCCCGTGCCGCGGCCTCCGTGCCCTCGCCGGTCACCGAATAGAAGAACGACGCCCCCGAGCGCACCTCGCGCACCAGCGGGTTGTGATCGGCCAGGAACGGCGAATTCTTGTAGTCCCACAGCACCATCCACCCGTCCGGCGTCACCAGGCAGGCCCGGAACGGGTTGTGCATGTTCCAGATCTGCATGTTGGTCGCATCGGTCGCGTAGCGGATGTTGAGCGGGTCGAACATCAGCAGTCCGCCCAGCCCCCGCCGCGCAACCTCGCCCGCCAGCCGCTCCAGCCGGAACGCCCGCATCGCGCCGAGGTCGGGCGGCTCCAGCCCCGCCGCCGCCCATTCGGCGAAGGCGAGCGGCGTCGGGCCGATCTCCACCCGGTCGTCGTCGTCCGGCGAGCCGTCGGCGCGCCGGCGGGTCGGGTCGATCCGGCGGGAAGGGGGCGGCGACATCGGCAATCTCCCGGGCTTGCCCGACCGTGCCGGCCCGCCCCCGCGGCGTCCTCCTCGCCCGCGACCCCACCGCGTCGTTTTTTTGCGACGCACCGGAGTGATTTTGCAGTGCAGCATTGACTAACGTCCCATCGCGACATATCCCCATCCAGATGGATGGTGATGGGATGGAAAAAATGGCGACCGTGATGGACCTGCACCGCAAGGAACCCGACAGCGAAAAGATCACCATCAACCTCGGCTACGTCGACCTCGGCCAGATCGAGCTGCTGGTCGCCGAGGGATTCTACGCCAACCGCACCGACTTCATCCGCACCGCGATCCGCAACCAGATCGAGCGCCACGCCGATGCGCTGCGCCAGTCCGCGGCGCGGCGCCACGTCGAACTGGGATTGCGCCGGATCACCCGGGCGGAACTCGAGGCCGCGCGGGACGTTGGCCGTCCGCTGGAGCTGCGTGTGCTCGGGCTCGCCCGGATCGCCGCCGACGTCACCCCCGAACTGGCCCGCGCCGGGATCGCCTCGGTCGCGGTGCTGGGCGCCCTGCACGCCAGCCCGGCGGTCAAGGCCGCCCTCGCCGATCGCCTCGCGTGACCGCGCCGGGCCCAAAACAGCTGCGACGACCGAACCGAAGGACACCTGAGATGAGCATCGAATTCACCGCCGGCATGGCCGAGGCCACCGGCTTGACCCGGGCCGGACGGCTCGACGAGGCGACAGCGCTGATCCAGCGCCTGCTGCGGGGCGACCCGACCGAAGCCCAGCCGACGACACCGGCGCTCACCCCTCCGAAACGGGCCGCCGATCCCGCGACCGATGCGCCCCCGCGCCCGGGCCCGCGCCCCGGCGTGCGCACCGAGGCCGGCCAGCGCACCGGCCTGCGCCAGACGCTCCGACGCCTGGCCGAACGCGCCCGTGCGCTCGACGTCGGCGATCCGGCGGTCGCGCCGCCGACCCCCGCCGGCGCGCGCTTCGAGACGGCGCGCTTCCAGAACGCGGCCGGCGCGCGCGACTACAAGCTCTACGTCCCGGCCGCCGCGGCGGGGACCGGTCCGCGCCCGCTCGTGGTCATGCTGCACGGCTGCACCCAGACCCCCGACGACTTCGCGCGGGGCACCGCGATGAACGCCGCCGCCGAAGCGGCGGGCGTGCTCGTCGTCTATCCCGCCCAACCGGCGGCGGCGAACCAGAACCGCTGCTGGAACTGGTTCCGCCCCGAGGACCAGCGTCGCGAGACCGGCGAACCCGCGCTGCTCGCCGGCATCGTGCGCGCCGTGCTCGCGGCCGAAGACGTCGACCCGGCGCGCGTCTACGTCGCCGGGCTTTCCGCCGGCGGCGCGGCGGCGGCGATCCTCGGGGCGGAATACCCCGAGATCTTCGCCGCGGTCGGCGTGCATTCCGGCCTGCCGCACGGCGCCGCCCAGGATCTGCCGTCGGCGTTCGCCGCGATGAACCAGGGCGCGCGCGGCGCCGGCGCGGCGCGCCCGGTGCGCATGATCGTCTTCCACGGCGACGCCGACCGGGTGGTGAACCCGTCGAACGCCGATGCCCTCGTGGCCCAGGCGACCGCCGCCGCCGCCGGCACGCTCGACCTCCGCACCGAGCGCGGCGCGGCCGGCGGCCGCAGCTACAGCCGGGCGCTCCACCGCGACGCGGACGGCCGCACGCTCTGCGAGCACTGGACGCTCCACGGCGCCGGCCACGCCTGGGCCGGCGGCGACGCGACCGGCAGCCACACCGACGCGCTCGGCCCGGACGCCAGCCGCGAGATGCTGCGCTTCTTCCACGAAGCGTGACGCCCGCGCGCAGGGGCCCCATTGCCCTCCGCCGCCCGCGACGTAAGCTCGCGGCGGCGGAGGAGCGCGCATGAACGACCAGACCGACCGGGGCGGCATCTTCGCGGGCGACGACCCCTTCGCGATCGCCCGCGCCTGGCTCGTCGCGGCCGAGGCCGCCGAGCCGAACGACCCCAACGCCATTGCGCTTGCGACGGTGGACCCGAATGGCCTGCCCAACGCCCGCATGGTGCTGCTCAAGGAGATCGAGGACGACGCCTTCGTGTTCTACACCAACTACGACAGCGCCAAGGCGCGCGAGATCGACGCCGCCGGCAAGGCCGCCTTCGTGCTGCACTGGAAGTCGCTGCGCCGCCAGATCCGCGCCCGCGGAACCGTCACCAAGGAACAGGGCCCGCAGGCCGACGCCTACTACCGCTCGCGCTCGCTGCCCTCACGCCTCGGCGCATGGGCCTCGCGCCAGAGCCGCCCGCTCCGCGGCCGCGCCGAACTGATGGCCGAGGTCGCCAAATTCGGCCTGCTCAAGGGTCTCGATCCCGACCGCCCGCCGTTCTGGGGCGGCTACCGCATCGCGCCGGTCGAGATCGAGTTCTGGGCCGATGGTCCCCACCGCCTGCACGACCGCTTCCGCTGGACCCGCGCCGCGCCCGGCGCGCCTTGGCAGGTGTCGCGGCTCAGTCCCTGACAATGAAGATATTCTAGCTCGAGAGGATCGTTCGGACGAGTCGACTCGCATCTCCGCGCGATTTGTCCGTCGACAAATCGTGCCGCGCCAGCCGGTCAGGCGCGTCCCGATTGCGAGCGGCGGTCCGAGCGGCGCGCCCCTCGCCCTCCGCTTGCGCTTCGGACGACGAACCGGGGCGGCGCGCCACTGGCGCCTCGCCTGTCCCGGTTCGGACCGGCCGATCCGAGGCGATCTCCATAGTTTATGCTGGCGCCACCCGGCGCATCGGCCGCAGGCGACGTTGACAGGTCGCGCGCCGCGTCCGTATCACCACACGGCGGCTGCCGGGCCGTCGCCCGCAGCGACGGAGGCGCGCATGACCGATCCGCACGAGCCCGACACGCCGCTCAAGGATATCCGGCTCGACCACACCACGGTCGAAGACGACCGCGAGCTCGACATCGTCGCCCAGGAACTCGCACTCTACCTGCGCCGCGGCGAATACGGCGCGGTCAAGGGCTTCTTCGTCGTCCAGGAACTCGCCGACATCGCGAGCCTGTTCGAGCACATGGACCCCGACGACGCGCTCCTCGCCATGCGCCAGCTCGACCGCCAGGACCAGGCCGAGGTGTTCGGCTACCTGCGCCCCTCGGCCCAGGTCACCATGGCCGAGAAGATGTCGCGCGAGGAGCTCGCCCGGCTCATGGCCGCCATGAGCCACGACGAGCGCGTCGACTTCTTCAAGGCGCTCGACCCCAAGGCGCAGGCGGCGCTGCTGCCCGGTCTCGCCAAGGCCGAACGCGAAGACCTGCGCCGGCTCGCCTCATACCCCGAAGGCACCGTCGGCGCGATCATGACCTCCGACTACGCGACGCTGCTGCCGACGCTGACCGCGCCGCAGGCGCTCGACGCGCTCCGCCGCCAGGCCTCGGACGTCGAGACCGTCTACACCGCCTATGCGGTCGACGCCGTGCACAAGCTGCTCGGCGTCGTCACGCTACGCGACATCCTGCTCGCCCGCACCCTCCAGATCGTAGCCGAGATCATGGAGCCTGACCCGGTGGTGATCGAGGTCGACGCCGAGCAGGAGGAGGCGGCGACGCTGATCGCCCGCTACGACCTGCTGGCGTTGCCGGTGGTCGACGCGGCCGGCCGCATGGTCGGCATCGTCACCCAGGACGACGCGATGGACGTCGCCGAGGAGGAGGCGACCGAGGACATCTACAAGGCCTCGACCGTCGGCGAGTTCGAGGGCTCGGTGCGCGACGCGCCGCTGTTCGCGCTCTACCGCGCCCGCATCGTCTGGCTGGTGCTGCTGGTGTTCGGCAACATCTTCTCCGGCGCCGGCATCTCGGCTTTCGAGGACACCATCGCCGGCAACCTCGCGCTGCTGTTCTTCCTGCCGTTGCTGATCGGCTCGGGCGGCAACGCCGGCGCCCAGTCGGCCACCCTGATGGTCCGCGCGCTCGCCACCGGCGACGTGCGCGCCACCGACTGGGGGGCCATGTTCGGCCGCGAACTCCTGATCGGCCTCGGCCTCGGGCTGACCATGGCGCTCGCGGTTTCGGGCATCGGCGTCATCCGCGCCGGGGTCGACGTGACGCTGGTGGTCGCAGTCTCCATGGTGCTCATCGTCGTCATGGGCGCGCTGATCGGCGTCTCGCTGCCGTTCCTGCTGTCGCGCTTCGACCTCGACCCGGCGACCGCGTCCGGCCCGCTGGTGACGTCGATCGCCGACGTGGCCGGCGTGCTGATCTACTTCGGCCTCGCGGCGGCTTTCCTGCCCGCCCCCTGACGCTGCGGCTCGCGCCGTCCGCCGGGCCATTAGATCGGGATGAAGTTCGGCTGAATCGTTGGGGATTGAACGAAGCCGCTGCGCGGCACGGGGACTGCTTCACGGGCAGTGCTCCTGACTGGAAGGTTTGGGTTGCTAAGACCCCTTTCCAGACAGGAGCTTCCGATGGC
>JANOEW010000192.1:0-4432 GCA_031413475.1 Amaricoccus sp. | reverse complement strand
TCACCGAGGATGTCGGTCAGCACCGCGAACTTGTCGCCCTCGAGGATCAGGCCCATGGCGACGCCCGCGACCGGCGCCTTGAGCGGCACCGCGGCGTCCATCATCGAGAGCGAGCCGCCGCAGACGGTGGCCATGGATGAGGAGCCGTTCGACTCGGTGATCTCCGAGACGATGCGGATGGTGTAGGGGAAGTCGGTCGCGGCCGGCAGCACCGCCTGCAGCGCGCGCCAGGCGAGCTTGCCGTGGCCGATCTCCCGCCGGCCCGGGCCCATCTGGCGCGAGGTCTCGCCCACCGAATAGCCGGGGAAGTTGTAGTGCAGCAGGAAGTTCGAGCGCGACATGCCGTGCAGGGCGTCGATCATCTGCTCGTCGTCGCCGGTGCCGAGCGTGGTGACCACCAGCGCCTGGGTCTCGCCGCGGGTGAACAGGGATGATCCGTGGGTGCGCGGCAGGATGCCGACCTCGGAGACGATCGGGCGGACCGTCGTCAGATCACGCCCGTCGATGCGGCGGCCGTGGTCGAGGATGTCCCAGCGCACGACCTCGGATTCGAGCTTCTTGAAGCAGGTCCCGAGGTTCGAATCGGCGGCGTCCTCCTCTGGCAGCGCCAGCAGGATCGCGGCGCGCGCCGCGTCGATGGCGAGGTGGCGCTCCTGCTTGTCGGTCACGCGGAACGCCTGGCGCATCGGGCCTTCGCCCAGCGCCTTCACCTTGGCGTAGAGTCCGGAGTAGTCCGCCGCGACGAACTGGAACGGCTCCTTCGCCGCATCCTCGGCCATGTCGATGATCATGTCGATCACCGGCTGCATCTGCTCGTGGCCGAACTTCACGGCGCCGAGCATCTCGGCCTCGGTCAGCTCATAGGCCTCGGACTCGACCATCATCACCGCGTCCTTGGTGCCCGCGACCACCAGGTCGAGCCGCTGCTCGGGGTTCTCGCGCAGCTTCTCCATGTCGTCGACCGCCGGGTTCAGCACGTAGTCGCCGTCGACGAAGCCGACGCGCGCGGCGCCGATCGGGCCGTAGAACGGCGCGCCCGACAGCGTCAGCGCGGCGGAGGCGGCGATCATCGCCACCACATCCGGGTCGTTCTCCATGTCATAGGACAGGACGGTGCAGATCACCTGGGTCTCGTTGCGGAAGCCGTCGACGAACAGCGGCCGGATCGGCCGGTCGATCAGCCGCGAGGTCAGCGTCTCCTTCTCGGTCGGCCGCGCCTCGCGCTTGAAGAAGCCGCCCGGGACCTTGCCCGCAGCGTAGTATTTTTCCTGATAGTGGACGGTCAGCGGGAAAAAATCCAGATTGAGCTTGGCCTTCTTCTCGAAGACCACCGCGGCCAGCACGCTGGTCTCGCCGTAGGTCGCGACCACGGCGGCGTCGGCCTGCCGGGCGATCTTGCCGGTTTCGAGCGTGAGCGTGTCATGGCCCCACTCGATCGATTTCCTGACGATGTTGAACATTTCTCTTCCTTGCATGACGGTGCCGCCCCCTGGCGATGCGCCGCGTGACACGAGCCGCGGCCCGCGGACCCCCCTCGGCGCCGGATTGGACGATCCCTCGGGGTCGGGAGGGGCCCGGCGTATGCTCGGACGGAGTTCGGGACAGGTCCCGGCGCGCCGCCCCGCGCCAAATGATCGGTCTAGCGGCGGATGCCGAGGCGCAGGATCAGCGCCTGGTAGCGCGGCTCATCCTTTTTCTTCACGTAGTCGAGCAGCTTGCGGCGCTGCGAGACCATCTTCAGCAAACCGCGCCGCGAATGGTTGTCCTTCACGTGGGTCTTGAAATGATCGGTCAACGAGTTGATCCGGGTGGTCAGGATCGCGACCTGAACCTCGGGCGAACCGGTGTCGTTGGCCTTGGTCGCGTAGTCCTTGATCAGCTTCTCTTTAACGTCTGGCGCGAGCGACATCGTCATTCCCCTGTCCTGCGGGTGAAAAGGCCCGTTCCCTGTCGGCCGCAGCCGGGATGTCGTCCAGCGGGGTCGCGGAAGGAATGGGGCCGCGGGCGCAAGCCGCCCGAAGCCAATTGTCCATAGCCGCTTTCGCCGACGATGAAAAGAGCCTGTCCCGCCCGCCTCCGGCCCGCCGAACTGCGGTCAACGCCCGTCCGCCGCCGCCGCCACCCTTGCCAACCGTCCGTTGCGTTCGTAACGATCGCGGGCCGCCGACAAGGATCCACGATGGCCATGGATTTCGATCTCGAGGGCTTCCTGCCCTACCGGCTGAACCGCGCCGCGGAGACGATCAGCCGCGCCTTCGCGTCGATCTACAAGGATCGTCACCGGATGACGCGGCCCGAATGGCGCGTGCTCGCGCTGCTCGGCGCCGACGGGCGGATGACCGCGACCGAGATCGCCCGCCGCTCGGGCATGCACAAGACCAAAGTCAGCCGCGCCGTCTGCGCGCTGGAGAAGCGCCGCTGGCTCGAACGCGCCGAGGACGCCGCCGACCGCCGGGTCGAGCGGCTCGAACTCACCCCCGCCGGCCGGATCGCGCTCGACGAACTGACCCTGCTCGCCCGCGACTACCAGGCCGGCCTGCAGGCCCGCTTCGGGCCCGAAGGCGTCGCCGCGCTCGACCGCGCGCTCGACGCGATCGAGACGGCACTGCCCGACCGCCAGCCCGGAGCGTGACATCGCGCCTGCGCGCCGCCAGATCAGTCGATGCGGCTGCGCCGGCCCATCCAGACCACGGCCGCGACCGCCAGCGTGAAGCCGATCGTCTCGGCGGGGACCGTCTCGCCGACGACCAGCGCCGCGAGCGCCAGCGTGACGAACGGCTGCAGCAGCTGCGTCTGGCTCACCCGCGCGATCCCGCCCATGGCGAGGCCGGCGTTCCAGGCGAAGAACCCGAGGAACATCGAGAAGAACGCTGCATAGAGCAGCGCCGCCGCCCCCACCGGCCCCGGCGCCGCGAAGTGGTGCTCCCAGGTCAGCGCCGCCCCCGCGAGCGACGCCGGCAGCGCCAGCGTCATCACCCAGCAGATCACCTCCCACCCCGGCATCCCGCGTGACAGAGTGCCTAAGATCACGTAGCCCAACGCCGCGCAAAGCCCCGACGCGAACAGCCAGGCGTCGCCCGCGGTCAGCCGCAGCCCGCTGTCCTTGATCGCAAAGCCCACCACCAGCGCCGCGCCGGCGACGCCCCACAGCCAGAACGTCCGCGACGGCCGCTCGCCAGCGACCAGCGCGGCGAAGACGGCGGTCGCCAGCGGCAGCACGCCGAGCACCACGCCGCCGTGGCTGGCGGGCACGCTGCGCATCGCCAGCGCCATCAGGCCGGGAAAGCCGAAGACGAGCAGCAGCGCAGCGACTAGGATCGCGCCGATCCGGCCCCACGGCGGGGTCCGTCGCAGCAGCACCAGCGTCAGCGCCGCGGCGGCCCCCGCCAGCGCCGCCCGGCCGAAGGTGACGAACCAGGGCGAAAAGTCCACCAGCGCCAGCTTGGTCGCCGGCAGCGTGCCGCCGAAGATCACCACGCCAAGCATCCCGAGCGCCATCCCCGCCACCTCGCGCCGCCCCGCCGGGGCCATCGCTCCCTCCGCGCTGCTCATTCCAGCCTTCCGCCAATCGCCCTCGCCAGCCGGAGGCCACGCCCTGCGCCACCCGCGAAGCCCATCGCGGCCGCCGCGGCCAGTCGGCTGTGCGACCGCCACGCTGCCCTGGGCGCTCAGTCATAGCAGGCTCCACAAGAGCCGGGCAGGCGCCCGTGACGCGCGTCAACCTTCGTCAAGATAGCGTGAACACCGCAGCGATACCCAAGTAGTTTCAAGCGGTTGATTGGGTGGGCACGCGCGCCCACCCGCCCCGGCTCGCGCCCGGGGGGCCTTCTTGCATCAGGTCCCGAGGATCCCCGGCAGCCGCAGCCCCTTCTCCCGCGCGCAGGCCACGGCGATCTCGTACCCCGCATCCGCGTGCCGCATCACCCCGGTCGCCGGGTCGTTCCACAGCACCCGCTCCAGCCGCCGCGCCGCCTCCGGCGTGCCATCCGCCACCACCACCATGCCGGCGTGCTGGCTGAACCCCATGCCCACCCCGCCGCCGTGGTGCAGGCTCACCCAGGTCGCCCCCGAGGCGCAGTTCAGCAGCGCGTTCAGCAGCGGCCAGTCGCTGACCGCGTCCGAGCCGTCGCGCATCGCCTCGGTCTCGCGGTTCGGGCTCGCCACCGAGCCCGAGTCCAGATGGTCCCGCCCGATCACCACCGGCGCCTTCAACTCGCCCGACGCCACCATCTCGTTGAACGCCAGCCCCAGCCGGTGCCGGTCGCCCAGCCCCACCCAGCAGATCCGCGCCGGCAGCCCCTGGAACGCGATCCGCTCCCGCGCCATGTCGAGCCACTGATGCAGGTGGGAGTCGTCGGGCATCAGTTCGCGCACCTTCGCATCCGTGCGGTAGATATCCTCCGGGTCGCCCGACAGCGCGCACCACCGAAAC